>NZ_JBEOWS010000223.1:0-16208 GCF_040296125.1 Streptomyces sp. NPDC002265
GGGGCCTTCGCCGTGCCTGCCGAAGCCCTAGGCTCCCTCCCATGCCCCCGGCGAAGAAGCGCACCCGGACCTACGACCCCGTGAAGACCCGTACGGCGGTTCTCGCCCAGTTCGGGAACGTACGGGCGGCCGTGCGTACCCTCACGCCCGAGCAGCTCGCGCTGCCCACCCGGCTCGGGGAGTGGACCGTACGGGACCTGGTCGCGCACACCGGGGCGGCCCTCATGGCCGTCGGCCGGTTCCTGGACCGGCCAGAGCCGGCGCGGCAGGACGCCACGGTGCTCGACTGGCCGTCCGGGACCTCGGCCCGCTCCGGGGCCGTCGCCGACCTGGCCCACCGGCTCGCGGAGCGGAACCCGGACCTCGACGCCCTCCTCGCCGAGACCGGACGGGACTTCGAGGAGCGGCTCGCCGAACACCCCGGCACCCGGCTGCTGGGCACGAACGCCGGCGCCATGCCGCTGGCCGACTACCTGGTCACCCGTGCCGTCGAGCTCGTCGTCCACACCGACGACCTGAACGCCGCCGTGCCGTCCCTGGACGTCCCCCAGGACCGCCAGGCCCTCGCCGCCTGCACCCGCCTGCTCGCCGACGCGCTCGCCGTGAAGGCGCCCGGCGGCTCCACGGAGGTGCGGATCCCGCCGTACGCCGTGGTGCAGTGCGTCGAGGGGCCCCGGCACACCCGTGGCACCCCGCCCAACGTCGTCGAGACCGACCCGCTGACCTGGATCCGGCTGGCGACCGGGCGGCTTGCCTGGAAGGACGCGCTCGACGCGGCCCGGGTCAGCGCGAGCGGGGAGCGGGCGGACCTCGGCGGACTGCTGCCGCTCCTGGCGTAGGCCGAGCGGGCCCGGTCTGTCGTACGGAGTCGGGTTCTCGCCACGCGAAGGGTGTGCGAAGGCTCACTCGTGTCCACGGAACGAGCAGTTCCGGGTCGCCCCGTCGCACCGCCCGACCGTCCGTCCGATCCGGATGGCAACGCGCTGACCTGCGAGAACGCCGAGATCCTCCAGTCGGCCACCGACGAACGGCCAGTTACCGTGGAGTATCGCCAATTCGGACCAGTGGTCGATCTCGCCTACACTCGGTGGCGTGCCACGTGGTGACGGTCGACTCAGTCATGATCTGCTCCCCGGCGAGAAAGGCCCCCAGGACGCTTGCGGCGTCTTCGGTGTCTGGGCTCCCGGCGAAGAGGTCGCCAAGCTCACTTACTTCGGGCTCTACGCCCTCCAGCATCGGGGTCAGGAATCCGCGGGAATCGCGGTCAGCAACGGCTCCCAGATCCTCGTCTTCAAGGACATGGGCCTTGTCTCCCAGGTCTTCGACGAGACCTCGCTCGGTTCGCTCCAGGGTCATATCGCGGTCGGACACGCCCGCTACTCGACCACCGGCGCCTCCGTGTGGGAGAACGCCCAGCCGACGTTCCGTGCCACGGCGCACGGTTCCATCGCGCTCGGTCACAACGGCAACCTGGTGAACACGGCGCAGCTGGCCGAGATGGTCGCCGAGCTGCCCAAGGACACCAACGGCCGCTCCACCCGGGTGGCCGCCACCAACGACACCGACCTCCTCACCGCCCTGCTGGCGGCGCAGGTCGACGCCGACGGCAAGCCGCTGACCATCGAAGAGGGCGCGCACGCGATCCTTCCGCAGGTCAAGGGCGCCTTCAGCCTCGTCTTCATGGACGAGCACACCCTCTACGCCGCCCGTGACCCGCAGGGCATCCGCCCGCTGGTCCTCGGCCGCCTGGAGCGCGGCTGGGTCGTCGCCTCCGAGTCCGCCGCCCTCGACATCTGCGGCGCGAGCTTCGTCCGCGAGATCGAGCCCGGCGAGTTCGTCGCGATCGACGAGAACGGCCTGCGCACCTCTCGATTCGCAGAAGCGAAGCCCAAGGGCTGTGTCTTCGAGTATGTGTACCTGGCCCGCCCCGACACCGACATCGCCGGCCGCAACGTGTACCTCTCCCGGGTGGAGATGGGCCGCCGGCTGGCGAAGGAGGCCCCGGTCGAGGCGGATCTCGTCATAGCGACCCCGGAGTCCGGCACCCCGGCCGCGATCGGTTACGCGGAGGCGTCCGGCATCCCCTTCGGCGCCGGACTGGTCAAGAACGCCTACGTCGGCCGGACCTTCATCCAGCCCTCGCAGACCATCCGCCAGCTCGGCATCCGCCTGAAGCTGAACCCGCTCAAGGAAGTCATCAAGGGCAAGCGCCTGGTCGTGGTCGACGACTCGATCGTGCGCGGCAACACCCAGCGGGCCCTGGTCCGCATGCTCCGCGAGGCGGGCGCGGCCGAGGTCCACATCCGGATCTCCTCGCCGCCGGTGAAGTGGCCCTGCTTCTTCGGCATCGACTTCGCCACCCGCGCCGAGCTCATCGCGAACGGTATGACGATCGACGAGATCGGCACCTCGCTCGGCGCCGACTCCCTGGCGTACATCTCCATCGACGGCATGATCGAGGCGACCGCCATCGACAAGCCGAACCTCTGCCGCGCCTGCTTCGACGGCGAGTACCCGATGGAGCTCCCGGACCCCGAACTGCTCGGCAAGCAGCTCCTGGAGACCGAGCTGGCCGCCGGGCCCGCCGCCACGGCCGCGACCGACGCGATCCGTCGCCCGTAGCGACCCGCCATACCTGCCGTACGACACGAAAGTTCTCACCGTCATGTCTGAGACAACTGGTGCCAGCTACGCAGCCGCGGGCGTCGACATCGAAGCGGGCGACCGCGCCGTCGAGCTGATGAAGGAGTGGGTGAAGAAGACCCAGCGCCCCGAGGTCCTCGGCGGCCTCGGCGGTTTCGCCGGACTCTTCGACGCCTCCGCCCTCAAGCGTTACGAGCGCCCCCTGCTCGCCTCCGCCACGGACGGCGTCGGCACGAAGGTCGACATCGCCCGTCAGCTGGGCGTGTACGACACCATCGGCCACGACCTGGTCGCGATGGTCATGGACGACATCGTGGTGTGCGGTGCCGAGCCGCTGTTCATGACCGACTACATCTGCGTCGGCAAGGTCCACCCCGAGCGGGTCGCCGCGATCGTCAAGGGCATCGCCGAGGGCTGTGTGCTGGCGGGATGCGCCCTGGTGGGCGGCGAGACGGCCGAACACCCCGGCCTGCTGGGTCCGGACGACTTCGACGTCGCGGGCGCCGGTACGGGCGTCGTGGAGGCCGACCGGCTGCTGGGTGCGGACCGGATCCGCGAGGGTGACGCCGTGATCGCCATGGCGGCGTCCGGGCTTCACTCCAACGGGTACTCCCTGGTCCGGCACGTCCTGCTGAACCAGGCCGGCCTGTCGCTGGACGCGCGGATCGAGGAGCTCGGCCGCACGCTGGGCGAGGAGCTCCTGGAGCCCACCAAGATCTACTCGCTGGACTGCCTGGCCCTGACCCGCACCGCCGACGTGCACGCCTTCTCGCACATCACCGGCGGCGGACTCGCGGCCAACCTGGCCCGGGTGATCCCGGACGGCCTGCACGCCGTCGTGGACCGCTCCACCTGGACCCCGGCGCCGATCTTCGACCTCGTCGGCCGGACCGGCGACGTGGCGCGGCTGGAGCTGGAGAAGACCCTGAACATGGGTGTCGGCATGATCGCGATCCTGCCCGAGGAGTCGGCGGACGTGGCGCTGGCGACGCTGGCGGACCGCGGGGTCGAGGCCTGGGTCGCCGGTGAGATCACCGCCCGCGGCGAGCACACGACGGGTGCCGAGCTGGTCGGCGACTACGCGGTCTGAGACGGGCAGATCCCATGGACGACAGCACGAAACCCGGTCCGGCGCTGATGCCCCGGACCGGGTGAAGTGCAGTTGCTACGAGAGCCGCGGAAACTGCCGGAGTCGCTGCTGCGTCAAGCGCCGCGACGATGTTGCGACGAAGGACCGGACTCGTCGTCCTCGTCCTCGTCGTCATCGTTATACAGATCCGCGTACTGCGCGTACGGGTCGTCTTCTTCGTCGTCGTCCTCGAACGGCTCGCCGTTCGGCGGCTGGCTCGAAGTCGATGCGCCCAGCTCGCTGGCCAGACGCGACAGGTCAGTCCCACCGCTGTTGTACTTCAGCTGGCGGGCGACCTTCGTCTGCTTGGCCTTGGCCCGGCCGCGCCCCATGGCTCGACCCCCTCGGTGACGGGGCTCGACGGCCCCAGAGTCTGACACGCGTTCATGATCCGGAACGGACTCTCCGTAGAGAGGCCGGTCCGTAGGGCTTCCACGGTACCTGAGCCCGCGCCCATACGGTACGTCGCCCGCAGGACGCGCGTGTGCGCAGGGCCTTCGAGGCGCCCTGTCCTCGCTGGTCAGTGGCGATTTTAACCACTTATCCGGGCACGACCCGCCGGTGGACGTGAGAGTTCTCTCGAAGTTCCCGCCGGCGGGTACCGCCCGAGGCCGCGAGCACACCTGGCGTGTGCTCTTGGATCAGTGCGCCGCGCGCCCCTCGGCCATCCGCTGCTCGGCGATCCGGTCGGCCGCCGCGGCCGGCGGAATCCCGTCTTCCTTCGCACGTGCGAAGATGGCCAGCGTGGTGTCGAAGATCTTCGCGGCCTTCGCCTTGCACCGCTCGAAGTCGAAGCCGTGCAGCTCGTCGGCGACCTGGATGACCCCGCCGGCGTTCACCACGTAGTCCGGCGCGTAGAGGATCCCGCGGTCGGCGAGGTCCTTCTCCACGCCCGGGTGGGCGAGCTGGTTGTTGGCCGCGCCGCAGACGACCTTGGCGGTCAGCACCGGCACGCTGTCGTCGTTCAGTGCGCCGCCGAGCGCGCAGGGGGCGTAGATGTCGAGGCCCTCGGTCCGGATGAGGGCGTCGGTGCCGGAGACCGCGGTGACGCCCTCCGGGTGCCGGTCGAGGATCCGCTGCACGGCGTCCTCGCGCACGTCCGTGATCACGACCTGGGCGCCCTCCGCCCGCAGGTGCTCCACCAGGTGGTGGCCGACCTTGCCGACACCCGCGACGCCGACCGTGCGGCCGCGCAGCGAGGGGTCGCCCCACAGGTGCTGGGCACTGGCCCGCATGCCCTGGTAGACACCGAAGGCGGTCAGCACCGAGGAGTCGCCGGCGCCGCCGTTCTCGGGCGAGCGCCCGGTGGTCCAGCGGCACTCGCGGGCGACGACGTCCATGTCGGCGACATAGGTGCCGACGTCGCAGGCCGTGACGTACCGGCCGCCCAGCGAGGCGACGAACCGGCCGTAGGCGAGGAGCAGTTCCTCGGTCTTGATCAGGTCGGGATCACCGATGATCACGGCCTTGCCGCCGCCGTGGTCGAGACCGGCCATGGCGTTCTTGTACGACATCCCGCGCGCGAGGTTCAGGGCGTCGGCGACGGCCTCCGCCTCGGACGCGTACGGGTAGAAGCGCGTACCGCCGAGGGCCGGGCCCAGAGCGGTGGAGTGGATGGCGATGACGGCCTTGAGGCCGCTGGCGCGGTCCTGACAGAGCACGACTTGCTCATGACCCCCCTGGTCCGAGTGGAACAGGGTGTGCAGTACATCAGCGTGCGCGCCGGTTACGTCGGTCACTGTGGTGACTCCTGGGTAAGTAGCGGCTTGGAGACCAGCTCCCTGGGTTCCCCCGCGCTTTTGGCAGTGGGGGAGGGGGGCGGGCGCTGTGGCACGAGAGTAGAGCCTGCCTCGGTCCGCCGGCCTCCCGGTGCTCGGGATCACCTCCTCCCGGAGTAGTGCCGTGCGACGATTTGCATGGTTTTCCCATGTGTCGGGGTGCGGTCCGGCCGTTTTCCGGGTCGATCCGCGGGGGAGGGAGCAGGCGTGCCCAAGGTGTCCTCGGTGATCGTCCCGTACGCGACCTATCTGCGCGTCTACGAACCGCTGGCCGCCTTCCCGGAACCGGAGCGCAGCCACTGGGCGCGCTACGCCCGGCGCGAGACGCGCCCCTCGTACCAGGACGAACTGCGCCGCTCGCTGGCCGACCTGCTGCCCACCCCGCCGGTCCCGGTGCCGGTGCACGAGAGCGGCGACGCGTTCGTGCTGGACGTGGAGGGGGTGCTGTGCGTCTGCCCCTGGCGCACCCGGCTGCGCGGCTGGCAGGCGCTGGAGGGACTGCCCGGGGAACTGCCGCGGACGGTCCTGGACGCCGTGCTCCCACCGCTCGTACGCGGCCAGGCCGCCCAGGACTACGAGCGCTGGCTGGCCCGCAACCCCGACGCCCGCCCCTGGATCCGCACGGCGACCTGGCAGGTGCCGCTGAACTGGTTCGTGCTCGTGTCCGACGAGGAGCGGGAGTACGCGAAGGGGGCCGGCGCCGCCGAGGGCGAGCCGCCCGTGCTGCGCTACCGCACCCCGATGGTGCAGGCGCGGCGCCGGGTCGCGCGGGCGCTGCGCACGCTGCGGGACGCGATCGACGAGGGGCCGCTCGTCGACGGCCTGGTGGACGTGGGCCGCTGGCTGGAGGAGTTCCATCCGCGTTCGCTGGTGGAACTGGACTACGGCGGACTGGTGCACACCCTGCCGGCCGGCGCGCTGGAGGACGACCACTCCGCCGCGGACGTGGCCGAGGGGATCGACGCACTGCGCCGCGGTGACGGCTCCGCGGCGGGCGAGGCGTACGGCCGGCTGGTGGAGCGGTGGCGCTCGGTACGGGACCGGCGTTCGGCGAACTGACGGTTCGACAGCACCCGAGGGTGACGTAGATCACGATCGAAAAATGCTGCGAACGACGTACGGTCTACCGAACTTCGGGAAGGTGCCGGGACGTAGGTCCTGATACGGGCTTTCGTGTCAAGGGTGACAGACCGCACTTACCCGTCTCTTGCGTCCCTTGCCCCTCCCCGTGCCAAAATAGGACAAGGAGCCCGGGGAAGGCTCCGTCTGTCCAACTATGCTCCACCGTGGGCGGAATCTCAGCATCACGCAGTTTGGGATGTCTGGTGACTCCTGATCGCCCTGTGACTGATCGTCACAGTGGCGTGACTGTCCGCTATGGCATGGTCCATCGGCTTCCGTCGCTGATGGACACCTGGGAGGGCAATTCCATCGGTTTGGCCGACGCGGCTGGACAGATGGTGTAGTTGTAGTGCCGAGGACAAGCCGTTCGTCCTATAACCGACTCGACTCGCGTCTGCCATTTCGGGCAACGCGGGTCAAGGTGCAGAATTTAGAGGAAAGAACCGAGAAGGTTCGGTTCTCCCGAGGAGGCCGCTCATGACCGCTCGCACCCCTGATGCCGAGCCGCTGCTGACCCCGGCTGAGGTCGCCACCATGTTCCGTGTCGACCCCAAGACGGTCACGCGGTGGGCGAAGGCCGGCAAGCTGACATCCATCCGCACGCTCGGCGGTCACCGCCGTTACCGCGAGGCTGAGGTCCGCGCTCTGCTCGCGGGCATCCCGCAGCAGCGCAGCGAGGCCTGATCAGCCCGAACAACTGAATACCGGGCACGGTGACAGGTCCCCAACCCGTCGAACGGCCCGAAACCCACAGCTCCAAGCGACGCGGGTCCTGCCCCAACAGGCCCCCCGCCCAAGCGTTCAGGCAACAGAACCGGGTGCGTCGTGGATCGCGCTGGACTCCGCCGGGTCCAGCGCGATCTTTTTTTGTGCCCGGAAGGCGCCCCCGAAGGCGTCGCCGAATCGCCTCGGCGGCGCTCCGGGGTGGGCCTTGTGATGCCCCTGTGGGCGATCTGTGGTGCCGCTTGACGACCCGTCCGGCTCTCGGCGGCCGGCCTGTGAGCGGCCTTGTCGGAGTCTGGGGAGGGCTGTCGGATCTGCTGTGCGTGACCGTCCGGACCAGTGCAATGGCACATATTAAATTGACTGGTTGTAGGACTCGGGTAAATTCCGCGGTTTCAAAAAATCATGCAGTGACACCCGTCACATGCCAGGGGCCTTGTTGCCTCTGGCTCGTGTGCGCTAGTGAAACGGGTCACGGTGCGGGTCGCGCCGTCGCGGGACGGTCGTCCGCGGCGGCCTCCGCGGAGTCCTCCGCATCCGGGGGAGCGGTGTCCATCGCCAGCCGCAGCAGCCGGTGGCAGACGGGGCAGTGCCGGGTCAGATGCCGGTAGGACGACGCGGCCGCCAGATGCGCACGGAGCAACGCCCGCGTCTCGTGCCTGACCGACGACGCCGCCATGCGCCCACCTCCGGGATCCACGCGGGAAGGTGCCCTGCTCTCTGGGTACTGGTCGAGAGTGACGGCGTCAAGACGGCATGGGCGGGCGCGAGACAGGGGCCGCTCCGCCCCCGGGGAGCCCGGACTGCCGTTCCTGGCCCGGGTGGTGGCCGAGGGAGCCGTCGCTGGGCCGACGGGTGCGGGCTCCGGCGGGCGGTCGACGTGAGCCCCGGCCCCGCCGGGACCCGCCGCACGGGAAAACGACCGAGGCCCGCTTCCCTCGGAAGGGCGCGGGCCTCGGTCGATCAATGCGGTCCTGACGGGATTTGAACCCGCGGCCTCCACCTTGACAGGGTGGCGAGCACTCCAAACTGCTCCACAGGACCAGGTTTCGCGGCGCTTTTCTTCGTTGCGCTGCGAGACAGACTGTACAGGAGGGTGAGCCCCCTGGTCGAACTCACCCAGCGTACGGCTCCCGTCACGGGGCGGCCGCGTCGATCGCCTTCACGATCCGCTTGTCCGAGACGGGGTACGCCGTGCCCAGCGCGTGGGCGAAGTAGCTGACCCGGAGCTCCTCGATCATCCAGCGGATGTCCAGGACGGCGGAGGGCACCGGGCGGCCCTGGGGCAGTTGCTCCAGCAGCCAGGCGTACTCGTCCTGCATCTCGTGGACCTTCTCCATGCGGGTGGTGTCCCGCTGGACGTTGGTCGGCATCTGCTGCAGCCGCCGGTCGACGGCCACCAGATAGCGCATCAGGTCGGGCAGGCGCCGCAACCCGGTCTCCGTGACGAAGCCGGGCCGTACGAGGGCGTCCACCTGCTTGCGCACGTCCTGGAGGTTCGCCAGCAGCACGGTGCTGCGTACGCCCTTCAGCCGGCGCTCACAGGCCTGCCAGGCGGCCAGTACCTGCTGCACCTGACCGACCGTGCGGACCGTGGTGTCGACGATCTCGGCGCGCACCTTGTCGTACAGCTTGCGGTGCGACTCCTGGTCCCAGGCCGGGCCCCCGAAGTCGGCGATCAGCTTGTCCGCCGCCGCCATCGCGCAGTCGTCGAACAGGGCCTGGATCGAACCGTGCGGGTTCGCCGACAGGGCGAGCTTCTGGGCGTTCGTCAGCTTCTCGGAGGCGAACTTGGCCGGGTTCACCGGAATGTTGCGCAGGATCAGCCGCCGGGCGCCCTTCCACATGGCCTCGGCCTGCTCCGCCTCGGTGTCGAAGAGGCGTACGGAGACCGTGTCGCCGTCGTCGACCAGCGCCGGGTACGCCTTGACCGGCTGGCCGGCCCGGCGGGTCTCGAAGACCCGTGTGAGCGTGCCGATGCTCCAGTCCGTCAGACCCTTGCGCTCCAGGGACTCGCCGCCCTGGCGTTCGGCGGTGGCCGCCGCGGCCTGGGAGAGGGCCTGGCGGGCCTTGGGCCTGAGCCGGAGCTTCAGGGCTTCCAGGTCCTTGTCCTCGGCGAGCTTGCGGCGCCGCTCGTCGACGATCCGGAACGTGACCTTCAGGTGGTCCGGGAGTCTGCCCCGGTCGAAGTCGTCGGCCTCGAAGGGCACCCCGACCATCCGCTTGAGCTCACGCGCCATGGTGGTGGTCAGCGGCTCCTGCAAGGGCACGGCCCGCTCCAGGAAGGCCTTCGCGTAGTTCGGCGCGGGCACGTAGTGGCGGCGGATCGGCTTCGGCAGGGAACGGATCAGCTCGGTGACCACCTCCTCGCGCAGGCCCGGGATCTGCCAGTCGAAGCCCTCGTCCGTGACCTGGTTGAGGACCTGGAGCGGGACGTGCACGGTCACACCGTCCGCGTCCGCGCCCGGCTCGAACTGGTACGTCACCCGGAACTTCAGCGGCCCCTGCCGCCAGGAGTCCGGGTAGTCGGCCTTGGTGACCGCCTCCGCCGACTCCCGGATGAGCATCTCCCGCTCGAAGTCCAGGAAGTCGGGCTGCTCATGGCGCTTGTGCTTCCACCAGGAGTCGAAGTGGGCGCCCGACACGACGTGTTCGGGGACCCGCTGGTCGTAGAAGTCGAAGAGGGTGTCGTCGTCGACCACGATGTCCCGGCGCCGGGCGCGGTGCTCCAGCTCCTCGACCTCGCTGAGGAGCTTGCGGTTGTCGGCGAAGAACTTGTGGTGCGTGCGCCAGTCCCCCTCGACCAGCGCGTTGCGAATGAAAAGTTCGCGGGAGGTCTCCGGATCGATCCGCCCGTAGTTGACCTTCCGCTGGGCGATGATCGGCACGCCGTACAGCGTGACCTTCTCGTACGCCATCACGGCCGCCTGGTCCTTCTCCCAGTGCGGCTCGCTGTAGGTGCGCTTGAGCAGATGCCCGGCGAGCGGCTCGATCCACTCCGGCTCGATCTTCGCGTTGACGCGGGCCCACAGGCGGCTGGTCTCCACCAGCTCCGCCGACATCACGAAACGCGGGGGCTTCTTGAAGAGGGCCGAGCCGGGGAAGATCGCGAACTTGGCGTTGCGGGCGCCGAGGTACTCGTTCCTGCCCCCGCCCCGGCCGCTCTCGCCGCCGGTCTCCTTCACGTCCTTCATCCCGATGTGGGAGAGCAGACCGGCCAGCAGCGAGACGTGCACGCTCTGCTCGGCGGCGTCGTCCTCGTTGGGATGGATCCCCAGCTGCCGGGCGACCGTGCGCAGCTGGGTGTAGATGTCCTGCCACTCCCGGATGCGCAGGAAGTTCAGGTACTCCTGTTTGCACATCCGGCGGAAGGCGGAGGAACCCCGCTCCTTCTGCTGCTCGCGGATGTAGCGCCAGAGGTTGAGATAGGCGAGGAAGTCGCTCGTCTCGTCCTTGAAGCGGGCGTGCTGCTGGTCGGCCTGGGTCTGCTTGTCGGCCGGGCGCTCGCGCGGGTCCTGGATGGAGAGCGCGGCCGCTATGACCATGACCTCGCGGACGCAGCCGTTCTTGTCGGCCTCCAGGACCATGCGGGCCAGTCGCGGGTCGACGGGCAGCTGGGCGAGCTTGCGGCCGGTGTCGGTGAGCCGCTTGCGCACGTCCTTCTGCGCCGGGTCGAGAGCGCCGAGCTCCTGGAGCAGCTGGACGCCGTCGCGGATGTTGCGGTGGTCCGGCGGGTCGATGAAGGGGAACTTCTCGATGTCGCCGAGGCCGGCCGCGGTCATCTGGAGGATGACGGAGGCGAGGTTCGTGCGCAGGATCTCCGCGTCCGTGAACTCCGGCCGGGCCAGGAAGTCGTCCTCGGAGTACAGCCGGATGCAGACACCGTCGGACGTACGGCCGCAGCGGCCCTTGCGCTGGTTGGCGCTGGCCTGGGAGACCGCCTCGATGGGCAGCCGCTGGACCTTGGTGCGGTGGCTGTAGCGGGAGATACGGGCGAAGCCGGGGTCGATGACGTACTTGATGCCCGGCACGGTCAGCGAGGTCTCGGCGACGTTGGTCGCCAGAACGATCCTGCGGCCGGTGTGCGGCTGGAAGACGCGGTGCTGCTCGGCGTGCGAGAGCCGGGCGTAGAGCGGCAGCACCTCGGTGAACCGGTAGTTCTTCTTGACCAGCGCGTCCGCGGTGTCGCGGATCTCGCGCTCGCCGGAGAGGAAGACCAGGATGTCGCCCTTGCCCTCGGCCTGGAGCTCCTCGACGGCGTCGCAGATCGCGGTGATCTGGTCGCGGTCGGCGTCCTCGGAGTCCTCCTCCAGGAGCGGGCGGTAGCGCACCTCGACCGGGTAGGTGCGCCCGCTGACCTCGACGATCGGGGCGTCGCCGAAGTGCCGGGAGAAACGCTCCGGGTCGATCGTCGCGGAGGTGATGACCACCTTGAGGTCGGGCCGCTTGGGCAGCAGCTGGGCAAGGTAGCCGAGCAGGAAGTCGATGTTGAGGGACCGCTCGTGGGCCTCGTCGATGATGATCGTGTCGTAGGCGCGCAGCTCGCGGTCGGTCTGGATCTCGGCGAGCAGGATGCCGTCCGTCATCAGCTTCACGAAGGTGGCGTCCGGGTTCACCTGGTCGGTGAACCGCACCTTCCAGCCGACGGTCTCCCCGAGCGGGGTGTCCAGCTCCTCGGCGACCCGCTCGGCGACGGTACGGGCGGCGATCCGGCGGGGCTGGGTGTGCCCGATCATGCCGCGCAGGCCACGCCCCAGCTCCATACAGATCTTGGGGATCTGCGTGGTCTTTCCGGACCCGGTCTCACCGGCGACGATGACGACCTGGTGATCGCGGATGGCGGCCGCGATCTCGTCCTTCTTCTGGCTGACCGGCAGCTGTTCGGGATAGGTGACGGCCGGCACGCGGGCGCGCCGCGTGGCCATCCGCTCCTCGCCCCTGGCGACCTCCGCCTCTATCTCGGCGAGGACGGCGGCGCGGGCCTCCGGGTTGCGGATCTTTCGCGCGCCTTCGAGCCTGCGCCCGAGCCGGTGCGCGTCGCGCAGGCTCAGCTCGGTCAGGCGGGGGGCGAGGGCGCCGAGGGCGGGGGCAGGGTGCGTAGACATACGCGGTCCAGGATCTCATCCCGGCCAAATCCGTGGCGAACCCTTTTGCCCCCGGCGTGGGGACCGGGTCAGGGGGCGCGCTGGGCCGGGGGTGCGGGTGGGGGTGCGTCGGGTGCCGTGCCCGGCGTGGCGGTCGGCGCGGTGGCGGGCACGGGTGCGTCGGAAGGTGCCGGTGCGGGTGCGTCGGCGGGCGCGTCGGAAGGCACGGGGGTGGCCGGTGCCGGTGTGGCGGGTGCGGGCTCCCGGCGGGGGCCGTCTCCCAGGGCGATCGAGCGGGCGGTGTTGGATACGGCCTTGATGCCGAGATAGGCGGTGGTCATCCCGCTGATCGCGGTGAACGCGGCGGTCAGCACACCGACGATCACGGCCTGGTCGCCGCCGAGCCGCCAGACGCCGAAGACCGCGACGCCCGAGATCGCGACGATGCTGACGACGACGGCCATCAGGCCGTAGCGGGCCCGGTCCTTCTCTAACTCGGTGTCCCGCATGTCACCGGTCCTGCTCCGCACCATCGTCCGCGCCCCTTCAGCACCGCGCCGGCCGGTGCACACCGACCGGGCATACAACGTTCAGGCATACAACGTTCAGGCATACAAGGATCGGGCATACAACGACAGGAGCCTCATCCGTACGGATGAGGCTCCTGACTTGTGGCTGGGGCCGGGGTCGAACCGGCGACCTATCGCTTTTCAGGCGATCGCTCGTACCAACTGAGCTACCCAGCCACGAGATTTCCGAGGAAATCTCAGCGGTCCTGACGGGATTTGAACCCGCGGCCTCCACCTTGACAGGGTGGCGAGCACTCCAAACTGCTCCACAGGACCTTGCTGTTGTGCGCGATCTTACTTGCGTAAGTGTCGCACACCGTACTGCGTGCCCCCAACGGGATTCGAACCCGTGCTACCGCCTTGAAAGGGCGGCGTCCTAGGCCGCTAGACGATGAGGGCTATCGGCCCGCCTGCGCGCTTCTCAGCGCGTCGGGGACGTCATGAGCATATGGGATGGCGGGGGGTATCGCCAAAACGGTTTACGGGGAGGTCGCGGAGGGGCCGGGAGAGCCGCCCTGGACAGGGGTCCGGGACCCGGTCGGCGACGGCCTGGAGGAGGGCGCCGGGGACGCCGTGGGGGAGGGTGCCGAGAGTGTCGGGGAGGGCGCCGCCCCCGGCTGGTTCTCCTCCGGCAGGTGACGGCTGACCTCGGCCGTGGTCAGGCCCAGACCGCCCAGCCGGATCTCGTCCCAGGCCTGGAGGCGCCGGGTGCCGCGGTCGAAGTAGAGGATCGACGCCTCGATCGGGTCCGGGTACCTGCCCTCGACGGCGCGCAGCCCGCTGCCGCCGGTGGAGCCCTCCACCCGCAGCCGGGTGCCGTTCTTCATGACCTCCGTCTCCTCGTGGTGCACATGGCCGGCCAGCACGAGCGGCACCTCGCCGTCCGTGACGCGCGCCGCGAAGGGCTCGTGGACGATCGCCACGTCGGCCGGGGTCCCGGCGGCCCGCTGGTCGCGAAGGGCCGAGGCCAGCCGGGCGCCCGCCAGGTACTCGGCCGGGTCGCCGCCCGGCCGCGCCGAGCGGTCGGGCGTGAACTGCGGGTCGCCGATGCCCGCGAAGCGCAGGCCCGCGACGGTCTCGGCCCGGCCGTCGTCGAGGACGTGCACGTTCTTCATGCGCTCCAGATAGCGCTGGGTCAGCGGGGAGTCGTGGTTGCCGCGGACCCAGACGTAGGGGGCGCCGAGGTCGGCTATCGGGTCCAGGAAGGCGTTCTCCGCCGCCGTGCCGTGGTCCATCGTGTCCCCGGAGTCGACGATCACGTCGACCTTGTACTGCTCCACCAGCGACGCGATGATCTTCCAGCTCGCCGGGTTGAGATGGATGTCCGAGACGTGCAGGACCCGGATCGTGCTCGGGTCCGGCGAGTAGGCGGGCAGCGTGGAGGTGACGTCGTAGAGCTTCGTCACGTTCGTCACCAGACGGGCCAACTCCTGCTGGTAGACGTCGAACTCGGTGACGATGCTGCGCGCGTCGCCCACCAGGGAGGGCGCGGAGGACAGCAGGCCCGAGAACCTCGGCTCCAGGACCGACTCGGGGTTCCAGGTGGCGTACGCCGTCCCGCCGCAGGCCGCGAGCAGGGTCAGGGCCAGCCCGCCGGCCGCGAGGGCGCGCCGGGGGCGGCGGTAGACGGCGAGGCCGAGGGCGGTGGCGCCGGAGACGACGGCGACGCAGGAGCGCGCGGCCAGGTCGAGCGTGCCGTGCTCCACGTCCCGGGTGACCTCCTCCTGGAGGCCCGTGATCCGCTCGGGGTGGTCGACCAGGGCCCGGGAGCGGACCGGGTCGAGCTGGTCGACGTTCACGTCCAGCCGGACCGGGGCGGCATGGCTGTCCAGGCTCAGCGCGCCCAGCGGGGAGACATTGATCTTGGTGCCGCCGGTGAGGGAGGGGCGCAGGGTCATCGTGGTGTCCATGGGGCCCACCGGGACCCGTACGTTCCCCACGACCAGCAGGCCCAGCCAGGCCCCGGCCAGGACCACGGTGACCAAGCCCAGGGCGCGGGCCCAGGGGCGCGGCTGCGGGACGAGCTCGACGGAGAGCCGGGGCAGGGGCCGGGGGCGACGGCCGGCCCGGCGGCGGGCGAGCGCGCGGGGCCCTCCGGGCACGCGGGGCCTTCCGGGCGTGCGGGGCCCGGGTATGCGGTTCAGGGCGGCGGCGATGCCGTGGGCACGGGCGGGGACGCGGACCATTGGGCCCGTATGCCCGGGTCCCCGGTCGGGTATGCGGGCGTCAGCCCCAGCCCAGTTCGTGCAGCCGCGCGTCGTCGATGCCGAAGTGGTGTGCCACCTCGTGCACGACGGTGACGGACACCTCCTCCACCACGTCCTCGTCCGTCTCGCAGTGGCGCAGGGTCGGGCCCCGGTAGATCGTGATGCGGTCCGGCAGGACGCCCGCGTACCACTCCCCGCGCTCCGTGAGGGGGGTGCCCTCGTACAGGCCGAGGAGCTCGGGGTCGTCGGACGGCGGTTCGTCCTCGACGAACACCGCCACGTTGTCCATGACCCGCGTCAGCTCGGGCGGGATCCGGTCCAGGGCCTCGCTCACCAGTTCTTCGAACCTGTCGCGCGTCATCTCCAGCACACCGCCATTGTCGGGGACGACCGGGCGGAGCGGGGGGTTTGGGCGCGTCCCGTGCGGTCCGCGCGGACCGTGGCCGGGTGCGGCCGACGGGCCGGGGCCGGGTGCGGCGTGCGGGCGCGTGTCCTACGGCGGCGGCGGGAGTTGAACACATCGACTTCTTCGTCCACCCGGAGGTGGCTTCCGTGCGCCCCTTGAACGTATCCGTCCGCCTGGCCGTGGCGGTCATGGTCGTGGCCGGCGCGGCCGGCTGTGTGAGCGTGGGCGACGACGACGGGAGCCAGGCCAGACCGTCGCACTCGGCGGGACGGCAGGGCGGCGGCGCCGGTGGTGGCGACCAGGCCGGCGGCGGTGGCGTGGTCGGCTACGAGGACGGGTCCGGGCACGGCGGGCACGGCCGCGGCGGGCACGGCGGGCGGCAGAGCGGGAAGCCGGAGTCCCCGTCGGCCTCGCCGTCGGCGGGCCCCGGCGCGAGCGCGAGCGCCTCGGCGTCCGGCCGGCCGGGGCGGAGCGTGCCGCCGGGCGTGCCCTCGCCGACCGGGGCGCCGCCGGTGCCGACGGGGACCACCCCGGCGCAGGAGCCGTC
>NZ_JBEOWS010000224.1:0-16156 GCF_040296125.1 Streptomyces sp. NPDC002265
CGCACGACGCCGCAGCTCAGCGGGGTAAGGGGAGGGACGTGCCATGACTCAATCCTCTCAGAGAATCGAGTCTCCATTCGAACCGGTGCGGTTCAGTGTCTGGTCTGGATCCCTCAGGACCGGTACTGCTCCAGAGTCTCCTTCCCCCGCGTGGACTTCATCGCCTGACTCCAGGAAATCAGCTGGTCGAGCAGGGTCGCGAGTGGCTGGTCATGGTGAGACGAAGGCTTGAAGGCGGAGAAGTTCTCGAAGTCGGTGAACAGCGACAGCGCCACCTGGCTGCGGACGGTCGCGATCTGCAGCTCGGACATGACCAGGCGCAGATGTTCGACCGCGCGGGTACCGCCAGCGCTGCCGTAGCCGACGAACCCGGCAGCCTTGTTGTTCCACTCGGCGTACACGTAGTCCAGGGCATTCTTGAGCGCCCCCGAGGTGCCATGGTTGTACTCCGGAGTGACGAACACATACCCGTCGAACTCGGCAACCTTCGCGGCCCACCGCTGGGTGTGTTCCTTGCTGTACTGACCCATCGAGGGTGGCACCGGCTCGTCGAGCAACGGCAGGTTGTAGTCCGCGATGTCGACCAGCTCGAACTGGGCGTCAGTACGTTTGGCAGCTGCGTCGTAGACCCACCGGCCGACCGCCTCCCCGTTGCGGCCGGGTCGGGTGCTTCCCAGAACAATCGCAATCTTGGTCACCCTGTGCTCCATCTCTGTGCAGGTCACCGACGCACCGGACCAGCGAGCCCACAAGACCTAATACACAAAGCAACCTAACAGTCACGCTCGGTTTTCGCCGGGAGGGGTCCGTCCTGCGGGGCAGGAGCCGACGGGGCACTTGAGCAGACCGTCCGGTGGGCGCGGGACTCGGTTTTGGGGCTGGTGGTGTAGTTGCCGCAGGTGGCGGTGTGTCTGGGGTATCCTTTGGCCGCGGTCAGGTGTGAGGGTCTGATGGGCGTAGCGGTGGGAGTGGGATCAGCTCTGCTCGTCCGGGTGGGCGGGTGGGCGTTCTCCGGTGGGGGTGACGTGGGCGGGTGGGACTGGCGGGTCGGTGTCGAGGCTCATGTCCTGACCTGGGGGGGGCGCGCTGGCCGGGGTCAGGCCTGGCGCCAGGAGCGCAGTCTCTCGGCGATGTCGTACGAGTCCAGTTGCAGCCCCCGGATGTCGTAGATCAGTTCCCGCCAGAGCTCGAACTTCGTGTCGACGCGTTCTCCGGAGGCCTCGAGGTAGGCGATGGCGACGCCGTAGCCGTACATCTCGTTGCGGGCCGGGAGCGGGCGCAGCAGCACGCACTCCTCCAGCATGACCGCAGCCCGCCAGAAGGCGTCGGGATGGTGCTGATCGTGGCGGGGCGGGTCAACCCGGTGGCGCTGGGCCATGCCGACGAGCACAGAGAAGTCGTTGACGGTCAGGTCATCGCGGAGGATGTCGGCCTGGCGCTCAAGGAACCACCGGTAGTCGACATGCACGACGGGAGGCACAGATCAGGCCGCCCGCGAGGTGTTGTGCGAGGCGGGCGGCAGTCCGCCGAACTCGGCATCGAAAGCGTCCATGACACCGGGCGCGCTGATCGCACGACGGAAGGCGGCGGTGGCTGTCTGCAGGGCCCGCTCCTGCTCCTTTTCCCCGGCCACCTTGGCGAGGTAGGCCTTCACAGACAGGCCTTCGGCAGCGGCGAGGCCCTGCAGGGTGTCCCTGGTAGTGGTGTCGACCTTGACCGTGGTTTCAGGCATACCTGCAGTATCCGGCAAGGTATACGCGCCGCGCTACCTACTTGCCTTCCTTCGTATGCGCCGCATCGCCCGCTCGAGGCGGATGGCCGTGCGAGGAACAGCCCGGCCTTCCGTTCGAGGCGGGTGTGTGGGTCTCCGTCCCGGCTCGGGGGAATCGCGGGACGGAGATCCACGCCTTCATCATGCCTGCTGGTCGGCAGCGTCGGCGCGGGCTACGCGCTATGGCGAGGTCTTCGGGCGGCCGCATCATTTTGGGGAGCAGCCCTGTTCGCCCCGAACGCGAGGCCGCTTCGCTCTTCGGCTGTCACAGGAATAGTCAATCGACCGGGCTCGCCACTCGGATGCGTGACCGCTTGATTACACCGTGTGTGGGGCCACACCGCGGCCGCGTCTTTCTAGAGCGGCTGGGTGCGCAGCCGGGGCAGGATGGCGTCCCGCTTGGTGCAACACCGTGACTCTGTTGGCGATCTTGTGAGGGGTGCTGACGCGACGTCTGTTCTGCGGTTCGCTGGGGTGAGGCGGGGTGGTGTCTCGGGGAGGGGCCCGGGGATGTCGTTGCGGCCGAGGAGTTCTCAGCGGATTCCGACGCGGACGGTGCTGACAGCGTGGGCGGCGTGTCCGAAGGGGGCGCCGGCGATGATGATGCGGGACCGGTTGGACGTGGTGTTCGAGGACGAGGACTTCGCGGACGTGTACCCGCGTGATGGGCGCCCTGGTCTGTCGCCTGGGCAGTTGGCGCTGGTCAGCGTGTTGCAGTTCGCGGAGAACCTGTCCGACCGCGCTGCCGCGCATGCGGTCCGCACTCGGATCGACTGGAAATACGCCCTCGGCATGGAGTTGGACGATCCCGGGTTCGATCACTCGGTGCTGTGCGAGTTCCGGGCCCGGCTGACCGAGGGCGATGCGGCCGACCGGCTGCTGCAGGTGATGCTGAACCGGCTGGTCGAAGCCGGGCTGCTCAAGGCCGGAGGCCGCCAGCGCACCGATGCCACACACACGTGCTGCGGGCTGCACTCGAGCAACTTGCCCAAGCAGCCCCGGACTGGCTGCTGCCGCTGGTGGAGCCGGAGTGGGACAAGCGTTACGGGCGCAAGGTCGAGATCGGCAAGGTCCCTGGTGGGAAGGCCGGAGTCACCGCCCTGTCGAGGCTTTCGGCCGGGACGGATGCAAAGTCCTGGCCGCCGCCTGGGCGCCCGACGCCCCACCCCGGCTGCGCGCGTTGCCGCAGGTGGAGATCCTGCGCCGGGTGTGGGTGCACCACTACTACTGGGATGCACGCGGACGCCTGCGCTGGCGCGACGGCCATGCTCTGCCTCCGGCGTCGCTGCGGTTCGACTCCCCGTACGACACCGACGCGCACTACTGCGTCAAGCGGGACACCGCATGGTCCGGCTACCGCACCCATTTCACGGAAACGTGCACGTCAGACCTGCCGGAGGTGGTGGTGCACGTGGCCACGACGATCGCCCCGGTCCAGGACGGCGAGCTCACCGGCCAGATCCACGACGACCTCGCCGCGTCCGGCCTGGCTCCGGGCGAGCACGTGGTCGATGCCGCCTACGTGACCGCGCAGCGGATCGAACGCGCCCAGTGCGTCCACCAGATCACGCTGCTCGGCCCGGTCGCTCCCGACCCCAGCCACCAGACCAAAGCACGAAACGGGTTCGACAAGGCCTCCTTCACCGTCGACTGGGACGGTCACCAGGTCGTCTGCCCCCGCGGGCAGACCAGCCGGACCTGGAAGCCGCTACGGATCTCCGGCCACGACTACGTCCAGGTCCGCTTCGGCGAGGCCGCATGCCGGGCCTGCACGGACCGGGCCCGGTGCACCAACTCCGAAGTCCGTCCGCGCTCGCTCGCCCTGCTGCCCACCCGCGAACTGCACGAGATCCAGCAGGCCAACCGCCTCGACCAACGGACCCGCCAGTGGCAGAACCGCTACGCGATCCGGGCCGGCATCGAGGCCACCCTCTCCCAGAACATCCGCACCAGTGGCCTCCGCAGAACCCGCTACCGGGGCCTGCGCAAGACCCCCGTCCAGCACGTCCTGACCGCTCTGGCCTGCAACGTCACCCGGATCACCGACTGGATCGCCAGTCCGCCCCGAAAGCAGCGAGCACCCACCCACTTCCACGCCCTCTGCACCGCCACCAACTGACCCTCACAAGATCGCCAACAGAGTCACACCGTTGCCTTTGGCGGGAGATGCTTATGTCAAGGGACCCATCCATCTGGGATCACTTCGGTGTGGAGGGTGTACTTCTGGGCCTTCCGGGGGTGCCGTGTCCGGTTGAAGGGGTACTTGCCGTCGGCACCGGTTTGGGCCGCCCCGCAACATGAGACCCACCCGCGCTGCGAAGAACCCTCCACATTCCCGAGCTCGACACCGCATCGATACCTGGACCTATTACGACGTAATAGGCGTGCAGTCGACCCTGACCTCTCGTGCGTTAGGACCCGACGGGCTCACGTTCGCCGGCACTCGGTCCACGCGGCGATGCCAACGTCCACCCGACGGTACGAGGGCCGCTCGCCCACCACGCGGCCGTCGTTCGGGCTGGCATCCGGCGCCGAAGGGCGCACGTCAGCGGACAGCCAGGACCTTCACCGCGCCGTGGCCGGGTTTCACCGAGCGAACGAGGATGTCGAAGAAATACCCGCCCTCGGGGCGCGGACGCAGGGTGAACGTCCTTCCCGGAGCGATCGTGGTGGGAGGCGCAAAGCGTCGGTCCCCCTCGCGCACGCCGCTCACCACGGTGACCGCCATCGGTATCCAACCCACATTGCGCAAGATCACAGCGGCGGTGCGCGGGCATCTGATGCGTTGGCCCGCGGTGCAGTTGTAGCGGATGTCTCCGAACGCGGTCGTCCCGCAGGAGACTTCGTAGCGGCGGTCCGTGAGCGATGTGCATACGGAGCCGGCCTCGATGGCCACGGGCACGTCCTGGCGAGGCCGTTGGTTCCCGGAGGAGTGCGACGCGGACGCCGCGAAGACGGCCGCGGCCCCCAGCACGGTGACCGTGGCCCCGAGCGCCATTCTTCTCGTCAGGTGCGGACCGCTGTTCCCCCGGGCACGCGAAACCAGTCCCATCAGCTTTCGCGAGTACCGCTCGAGTCGTACCGATGGCAAGAACACAGGTTGCTCGACGCTCTTCACAGTAGATTTGGCCGGTTGCTTTCATGACCTTGGCGGCCTGCATCGCGCCGGTAGGGTGAGGCTCCGGCTCCCGGCGCCCGGCACCATCCCAGAAGGGCCGCGAGTGCGGACGGTCGTCGGGGCCACGGAGACGGTGTTCCCTGCGTCCAAGGTTCGTGGAGGCGGTCCGCACACCCGCCCCGGCAACCTTAGCCTCCGCGCCGCCCGTTCCGCTCTCGCCGGCGCCATGCGGCCCTCTCGGGCACTCTGGCGGGACCCAACGGGCACCTTGCGCGCGTCGGCAGGCCGTGATCAGGACTCCCCAGGGCCGTTCTCCGACATCGCGTGCACGACTGGAAAGGCGCCCAAGCGTCCTTGCTCGATAGAGCAACGGCTTCTCACAGCCACCTCACATCACCCGATCCAGTGGCCACTCTGAAAAGCGCTCAGTGACACACCAGTCGCTGCCGCAGACGCCATTCGACCGCCTTGGATCATGGCTGAATAGCCCCCAATGAGCGTCTCTGCCTCAACGGGCATCCGATCTGCCCGCTAGACGTTCTCGGTACGTCATAGCGCCTTATCGCGGGGTTCCATAGGCACGCCGAACGCCATGCCTCTGACTGATATCCGGGATGCGAACGACGCGATTTTCGGCGTCCCAGTGTGGCTGAAGCAGATCGATGCCTAAATAATTCCGACCGGTTCGTCTACGCTCTGCATGCCCCCACCCCCCAAACGGGGGTTCGATGTGTCGTGAAAGGTTTCGCTTCTCGTGGCTGGCACCAGTGTCTGCAGGGTCGTCAGGTCGGGACCTCTGTGGTGAGCCGACCGGTAAGGAAGCCAGGACGCGACCCCGGTGCGAGCGCCGCCGTCGCCGGATGGGCCGTCACCCTGCTGGCCACCGCCGGTGTGGTGTGGTCCGTCGTCGCCGCTGACGCCGAGTGGCACCGGGCCCTCGCGGGAGCCTGTGCCGCGGCCGTCGTCCTGCTCATCGCCCGCGTACTGATCCTCACCCGGCGGCTGTCCGCCGAACGCGCGCACCGTGCCCGAGAGGCCGGGGTCGCCACCGCCCGGGGCACCGAGGTGGCGCATTTGGCCGCGGTACGCGTCCCGGCCATCGCCGAGCGACTGCGCACCGGACAGCGACTGGAGGGTGTGCCGGGGCCGGTGGCGTCGCCGGAGGAGACCGGCGAGGAGTTCGCCCGGGCGCTGGATTCGGTCGTCATGGCGCTCGGCTCGGACGCGGCCGTGCACCGCGAGCGTGCCCTGCGCGACTCGGTGCAGGCCGCCTTCGAATCCGTCGCGCGCACCATGCACGTGATGGCGACCGTACAGCAGCAGGTCCTGGACGAGGTGGAGCGCTCCATCGAAGACCCCCGCCTGATGTCGGACGTGATGAAGGCCGACCACGCGGCTTCCCAGATGACCCGCAAGGCGCAGACACTTCTGGTGATGTGCGGAATCTGGCCCGCCCGTCGGGAGACCCGACCGGTCTCGCTCTACGACTGCGTACGGGGTGCCCAGTCCCGGATCGTGGAGTTCGGGCGGATCGAGGTGCACGGCGGACAGACCCTTTACGCGGTGCCCTCGGCAGTGGAGGGGCTGATGCACTCCGTCGCTGAACTACTTGAGAACGCCACGGTGTTCTCACCGTCCAGCTCCCCCGTCGTCGTCAACGTGCGGGAGGTGGGCGCCGGTGCAGTCATCGAGATCGACGACGCCGGGCTCGGGATGCCGTCGGACGTCCTGCACCAGGCCCTCGGGCAGCTCCGCGACAACCTGGACCTGACCCGCCTGGGTGCGGTGCCCCGGCTCGGCCTGGCGTGTGTCGGGCGCTGGAGCCGGGAACTGGGCTTCAACGTGGAGCTGGGCGGAGCTTCGGCGTACGGCGGCACACGGGCGGTGATGTTCGTGCCGTTCCGGCTGCTGACCGAACCGCAGTCGAAACCCGCCGCACACCGCCGCCCGGCGGTCGAACCGGCCGAGCACGTCGGGCCCGTCGTGCCCCTGGCAAGCGAGCACGACGACGCCCCCATACCGGCCGGGCACACCGACGACGCCCCCGAGCCGGCCGGCGCACCCGCCCCGACGACGGCCGGTCTGCCCCGGCGGCGCAGCCGGCGCGGTGCCGCCAAGGCCGCGACCGCCACACGGAACTCGGCACCCGACCCGCCGCCCGATGCCGCGCCCGCCGAACCCTGGACGCCGGAGGCGGCACGCGCCTCGATCACCAGTGTGGTGTCCGGGACGCTGCGCGGCCGTGCGGCCGTCGAAACGGACGGCGGCACCGAACCGGCACCGCCCCCGCACAGCGGACAGTCCCTGCCCAGCATCCCGCACGAGCACGCCGGAGGCCGACCGTGACCGGAACCATCACTCGACTCCCCGATCTGGGGTGGATGCTCCGCCCACTCACCGAGATTCCCGGTGTCCGGCACGCCGTGGTGGTGTCCGAGGACGGGTTGCGTCTCGGTCACGCCTCCGCCGAGAACCTCTCGGGTCCGGTGCCCAGCCTGAGCGTCGCCGACGCGGAGTCCCTCTCGGCGGCCTGCGCAGCGATGACCATGACGGGCCGGTCCACCAGCGCGCTGCTGTTCGGGCGGGGTGCCGGGGCACGCCAGCTGATGCTGGAGACCGACCAAGGGTTTGTGCTGTTCACCCATGCCGGGGTGGGCGCGGACCTGGGGGTCGCCACCGATCTGAACGCTGACGTGGGCCTGGTGGCCCAGCAGATGCAGTTGCTGGTGGCGAAGATCGGCGCGCATCTGAGCAGCCTGCCCCGGGACGCGACCGCCGCGACGTCATGACGGAGCGGCCTGAGGTACCGAGGGCCTCGGCGATCCGCCCGTATGTCATCACACGCGGCCGCGCGGAGTGCGAGGGCGAACCGCTGGCCTGGGAATCCCTGGTAATGACGGCGGAAGCAGCGTTCCCCGCCGCCCTCCAGCCGGAGCACCGCGCCATCCTGGCGCACTGCGAGGGGCTCATCTCGGTCGCGGAGGTGGCCGCTCACCTCGGCCAGCCGCCGTCGGTCGCGCAGGTGCTGCTCTCCGATCTCTTCCGGTGGGGACTGATCGTGACCCGCCCGCCCATCCCACCGGCCGAACGCGCCGATTTGACCATACTCAGAAAGGTCCTCAGTGGTCTCGAAAGCTGCCTCTGACACCCTGGCCGAGGCCGTTCCGCCGCCCGCCGGGGCCAGCGGGAAGTACCTCGACTCGAACGTGTCGGGCGCGGCGAAGATCCTGGTCGTCGGACCGCTGGGAGTGGGCAAGACGACGCTGATCGACACGGTGTCGGAGATCGAACCGCTCTCCACCGAGGCGCCGATGACCCAGGCGGGCGTCCGGGTGGACCCGGACGTGGACAGCGGCAAGAAGACCACCACGGTCGCCCTGGACTTCGGCCGGCTGACCGTCGACGGCGACCTGGTCCTGTATCTGTTCGGTACGCCGGGCCAGCAGCGGTTCCTGTCGGCCTGGCAGGACCTGGCCAAAGGGGCGCTCGGCGCGCTTGCACTGGTGGACGCCCGGGACCTGACGGCGTCTTTCGACGCGCTGGGCAATCTGGAGGACCTGGACCTACCCTTCGCGGTCGCCGTCAACGTCTTCCCATGCGGCCCTCGATACGAGGCCGACGACATCCGTACGGCCCTCGATCTGCTGCCCGACACCCCGCTGGTGACCTGCGACGCACGGGACCGGGCTTCGTCGATCCGGGCGTTGATCACCCTGGTCCGCCACCTCATCCACGTCGCCACGGAGTCCTCATGAGCACGCCGCATCCCACGGCCGGGCCGGCCGTCAGCTGCCCTGTGACCGGTGCCCCCGGCACGGCGACCGCCCTGTACGGGCCCGGCCTCGACGGCAACACGATGCCCGCGCTGTACGAGGAACTGCGCACCACACACGGCCCGGTGGCACCGGTGTCCGTCGCTCCCAGCATCGACGCCTGGCTGGTCCTGGGCCACCGCGAACTGCTCCAGCTCACCCGCGAGGAACAAAACTTCTCACACGACCCGCGCCAGTGGAGCCAGCTGCGCGAAGGCCGGGTGCCGGCCAACTCGCCAATCCTGCCGATAGTCGGCTGGCGCCCCGCGCTTCTCTTCGCGGACGGGCAGCAACACCGCAGGATGCGCAACGCCGTCTCCGACGCGCTGGCCGGGATCAACGGACACGAGCTGCGCCGCATCGTCCGGGCCACCGCCGAGGCGCTGATCGCCGGATTCGCGGCGAACGGCGAGGCCGATCTCGTCGCCGCGTACGCGCGTACGCTGCCGATGCGGGTGATCGCCGAGCTGCTCGGGCTGGACGACCGGACCAGCCGGGAACTGGTGGAGGCGGTGGCGGGCCTCGTGTCCGCCACCAGCGGGGCGGTGGACGCCAGCCGCAGGATGGGCGCCATTCTGCAGGGGCTGATCGTGGAGAAGCGCCGGGTGAAGGGCGACGACATCGTCTCGGCGCTGCTGTACCACCCGGCGCGGCTCACCGATGAGGAGGTGCTGCACAACCTGGTGGTGATGTTCGTCGCAGGCAACCAGACCACGGTGAACTGGATCGCCACGGCGCTGCGCATCCTGCTCTGCGACCCTGCGCTGCGCTCCTCGCTGAGCGGCGGCCACCTCAGCGTGGACGACGCGCTCGACCTGGTCCTGTGGCGCTTCCCGCCCACCCAGAACTTCCCGGCCCGCTACGCCACCCGCGACATGAGGTTCGGCGGCCAGGACATTCGGGCGGGCGACATGCTGATCCTGGGGCTGGCCGCGGCCAACGCGGATCCGGAGGTCCTGCCGGCCGACGGCACTCCGGTGGTCGGCAACCGCTCCCATGTGGCGTTCGGCGCGGGCCCGCACACCTGTCCCGCCCAGGACCCGGCCCGGCTGATCACCCGGACCGCGGTCGACACGATCCGCCACCGCCTGCCCGACCTGGAACTGGCAGTCTCAGAGAGCGAATTGGAGTGGATCAAGTCGCCCTGGAGCAAGGGACTGGGCACGCTGCCCGTGCGCTTCACCTCGCCGCAGTGGTCGCAGGGCTTGGTACCCCCTCAGGTGGACGAGGCACCCGCCCCCGCGTGGCTGCACCGGAACGCGGTTCAGCCACAGGCCCGGCCGCACTGACCCGTTCGGAGTCCGCTCTTCTTCGGCTTGTCTCTCCTCCCCTCCGCAGACCTGGAGTCCTGTTGAACGCGTCACCGGTGAACTCCGCGGGCGACCGTCCGCATCGCCTGGACCCGGGGGGAGGTTGCCCGCACGCGGCCAACGCCCGCCTGCTGGCCCGGGGGACGGTCACCCCGGTGGTCCTCCCCGGCGAGGTGCAGGGAGTGGTGGTGCTGGGCCACGACGCGCTGAAGGAGTTCCTCGTACACCCCGACGTCGCCAAACACCCAGGGCACTTCACGGCGCTCCAAGCCGGGGAGATAGCCGATGGCTGGCCGCTGAAGACGTTCGCCACGGTGCAGGGGATGACGACCGCGGACGGCGCCGACCACCGGCGGCTGCGGTCGCTGACGAGCAAGGCGTTCACGGGCCGCCGGGTCGAGGAACTGCGTCCGTACGTAGTGGAGCTGACGTCTCGTCTGCTGGACGGCCTGGAGGCGGCCGCCACCGAGGACGGCGTCGTCGACCTGCGCACCCACTTCGCGCTGCCGCTGCCGATGGGCGTCATCTGCGAACTGCTGGGCGTGGACGAGTCCCACCACGACCGGCTGCACCACCTTTCCAACCAGATCGTGGCCACGAACATCAGTCCGGCCGAGGCGATGGCGGCCAACCAGGAGATGGCGAAGGTGCTGAGCGCGGTCGCGGCTGCTCGGACGGCCAATCCGGGGGACGACCTCACCAGCGCGATGATCGCTGCCCGTGAGGAGAGCGGCGACCGCTTCAGTCCGCATGAGCTGATCGGTACGCTGATGCTGACCGTCATCGCGGGGCACGAGACGACGCTGAACCTGATCACGAACGCCGTACGCGCGCTGTGTACCCATCGAGACCAGCTCGAACTGGTCCTCTCCGGCGGGGCGAGCTGGGCGGACGTGGTGGAGGAGACCCTGCGCTGGGACAGTCCGGTCAGCTACTTCCCGTTCCGCTACCCGACCCGCGATCTGCGCCTGGACGGCACCGTGATCCCCCAAGGCACCCCGGTCCTCGCGGGGTACTCGGCGGCCGGCCGCGACACCCGGGCCCACGGCCCGGACGCGGAACACTTCGACATCACCCGCACCGGCAAGTCCCGCCATCTCTCCCTGGGACACGGCGCGCACTACTGCATGGGCGCACCACTGGCGCGTCTGGAGAGCACCACGGCCCTGGAACAGCTCTTCACCCGATTCCCGGCCCTGGACCTCGCGATCCCGGAGCCGGAACTGCCGCGCCATCCCTCGTTCGTAGGGAACGGCGTGCAGAAGTTGCCGGTGCGGCTGCAGGGGTGAGGGAGCACCGCTTCCGGCCCGCAGGATTCGGCATGCCGCCCAGCATGGCCGTCAGGTCGCCCCTACTGAGCCTCCGGCACCTTGATTTCGGCTGGTCACGGGCCCTGGCGTGATGGTGGGTGGGGTTGTTCGGCCTGGTGGTGGGGCGGTGTCCACCATGAGGCAGATCCCCGGGAGTGGACACCGGGTTTCATGCGACGAGTGACAGCATATTGCCAGCCTCGAAGAGACGCCCGAGCCCTGACCGGAACCGGCTGCGGAATCGTTCAGGCCGCGAAACCGACGTTGGTCACGTACTCGTACTGCCCCACTTGGAACCGAGGCCGATGACCTGTTCCACCCACGCGTCGCCCAGCTCCTGGTCCGCGCTGGCCACCCATAACTCACCAGCAGAAGCAGTACGTTCCTTCAGCGGATCCGGCACGAAACCTTCAGCATGTCCCTCACACTCACAGCACGCTCCAGTTCAACCAGCAACTCGCCCAACTGAAAAACTCGCGACGAAAACCAATGAAAACCAAATGCCGCACATCAGCCAGTGGCTCCAAACCTGATAACCACAGGCACGCCCAGTTGCGGGAGAAGTAACGCACCACTTCTCCCGCAACCAACCCGACCGGTTTCTATCACACCCTGCGTGCATGTTTCTGACGACAGAACAGCCATCGTCGTCAAAATCGAACGACTCAGCGGTCAGTCAGAAACCGAAGAGCCCTCTTCATCGAACCTGCCGACCGCCTTCCAATTCTTCCTGGACCAGAACGCGATCCCCGGTCAGAGTACTGAAGAACCCTAGACAGCTGAGCCCGAGCATGCAAGATCCCCGACTGAGTCAATCCATGTTACCGGCATTAAATCCTAGTACCGATGGAAGATGTACGGATACCAGCTATCACTGCTCGGCGAGACATAAAAATAGTCACTGGCTTTATAGTTGCCCGCATCGTCATACCAGTTGACTTGCATATCACCCTTCCACCACCACGACTCGACGTCGTAAGCATTCATGCACCACTCCTCCGGATTACCGTTGGCCTGGTACAACTTGAACGGCTGGATGAGATACTCGTCGTTCTGGTTATGACCGATGAGAACTGCGGATCTGTAATAATAGGTCCTTGCCGCGCATACACTGACCTGCTGGCCGTTCGTGGGACCGTTGGCCGAAGCACTGCCAGCTCCGGTCAACATGCCAACAATGGCGAGCACAGAGGCTGCTGCACTCAGCATAAATTTCCGCTGCAACGTCATAGAATACTTGACTCCTTCACAACAGCTACGCCTGGTCAGATCGTTACGGCTGACCACCTTCGGAGTCAAGTCGGGAACTAAGGAAAAGCCGTTCATACAGAAGCGCTGCCCGAGAATGCAGTTGATCCGTATTCCAGGTTTAGAGGTTGTCCCGTAGGGCGTGTCCAGGGATGAGATGATCTTGGTCTGGGTGGGGTCATCACGGCGTCGGAGCCGGGCTGGATCGGACTGTTCTCGGGGCTGAGTGAGCGGCAGTTCCGCAAGCTCGTCAGTGTCGTGCGGCGCCGAGGCGGCGGGGCACCTACCGGCGGGCGGGAGTGGGCACTGCCGCTCGAGGACCGGATCCTGCTGGTGGCCGCCTACTGGCGCACCGACTTGACGATGCGGCAGATCGGTCCGCTGTTCGGGGTCTCGAAGTCGGCCGCGGACCGGGTCATCGACCACATCGCGCCCTACCTCGCACTCGCCCCTGTCCGCCGCCGGCATCCGGTGGGCACCGTGCTGATCGTGGACGGAACGCTCGTCCCGACGCGGGATCGCGCCGTGGCGACGTCAAGCAAGAACTACCGCTACTCCACCAACCATCAGGTGGTCATCGATGCCAACAGCCGTCTCGTCGTTGCCGTCGGACGCCCGGTCGTGGGCAGTCGGCACGACTCGAAGGCATACGCCGAGTCCGGGGCGGACCGGGCCGCCCAGAACGCCCCGGTCATCGCCGACGGCGGCTACCTCGGCACCGGTCTCCTGATTCCACACCGCCGCCCGGCGGGCGGTGAACTCACCGACGAGCAGGAGACCGACAACAAGGTCCATCGCAAGGCCCGGGCCCGCGTCGAGCACGTCTTTTCCCGGATGAAGAACTGGAAAATCCTCCGGGACTGCCGTCTCAAGGGCGACGGCGTGCACCAGGCCATGCTCGGTATCGCCCGCCTCCACAACCTCGCCCTCGCCGGATAGGTCAGGCGAGAAGCACAGACCGCGACCCCACCCACAACAATTCCAAGATCGCTTACGGGACAACCTCTAGCCTCGATCTTGCATGACGGTCCGCCGACGGAGTCGGTGGACCGTTTCGCTTTCTGTGGCTGATGGTGGGCCTGCCGACGGCCCGAATGTCGCGTCGGGTGGGCGCCGGGTTCCACTGCTCCGGGCTGGGCCTCTTTTCGTAGGGATAGGTAAATCCACTGGTCAACCGGGGTTCGGCAGGAGGGCGAGCCGTTCGAGAGCGGCTGTGCTCTCCTGGGTCCAGGGCCAATGGCGGGCGAGACGGAGGATCCTGCGGCGGCCGGTGGTGACCAGCTGGACGGCCGCGGAGAGCAGGCGGAACCGCAGGCGGCGGGGTTCCCAGAGCCGGGCCTTGCCGGTGAGGGCGAGCATGGGCACCCAGGCCAGCAGGTCGAGGGCGATCTGGACGATCTCGAGCCAGACCTTGTTCTGGGCTGTGGTGTGCAGGGGCAGGTTGCGCAGGCCGGTGGCCCGGGCGGTCCTGATGCGGTCCTCCGCGCGGGCCCGCAGGCGGTGGCGGAGTTCGAGGGCGGCGATCGGCCGGTCGGGGGTGTTGGTCGCGAAGCAGGTGATCCGCATGCCGTGCGCGTCCGTGATTCTCAACTGGGCGCTGGGATGGGGCCGTTCCTTGCGGACGATCAGCCGCATGCCCTTCGGCCAGCCGGCAAGGACGTCACCGGTGAGCTCGGCAACCCATGCGCCGTCCCGGATGTCGTTGTTCACCTCGACGGCCGGGGTCCAGGCGGACGCCGGGACCTTCAGCACGTGCTGGTGGATCGCTTCGGTGACCGTCATGCCGACCGAGTAGGACAGCCATCGTCCTCGTTTCGCGAGCCAGGCCACGAAGTCGTGGGTGCCGCCGGCGGAGTCCGTGCGGATCAGGGTCCGCCGCCCTCGCCGGTACTTCTTCGGCAGTTGGGCGAGGGCGAGTTGGGTGGTGGTGATGTGGTCGGCGGCCGTGTTCGAGCCCGCGTTTCCCGGTCTGAGGAGGGCGGCGACGGGCTCACCGGTTCCGCCCGGTCCGTGGTCGACGAAGGCCGTCAGTGGGTGATGGCCGTAGGTCTTCTTCCAGGTCGCGGCCGCATCCTCCTTGTCGGAGTGGGCGGTCACGAGGACGCCGTCGAGATCGATGACGACCTGGCCGTCGGCGTCCGGGGCGCTCTTTCCGGCCAACGACCAGACCCAGCAACGGACTTCGGACCGCGCGGACCGGATGGCCCGCAGGGCTTTCTCGCCAGAGGCGGCGAGGGTGTCGATCAGGCGGGAGACGGTCGGGTCGGAGGCGACCGGGCCGAAGACGGCCGGCTCGCACCGCAGCATCGCGACGTCCGCGAGGCAGTCCCCGCCCAGTGCGACCGCCAGGGCGACGTCCAGGAGCACCTTGCCGGGATCGTGGACGGCGCGCGGCTTGCGCCACGGAGCCAGAGCCTGGGATATGGCCTGGTCAAGACCGGTCTTGCGGACCGTTTCGACGAGCAGGACCGACCCGGCCTGGGAGACGACCTGACGGCCGTCGTCCTGGACGCGGACACGGGGATAGGACCCGATAGAGTGCTTCACCTGGGAAGTGCCTCCGGCGGTGGCAGGAACAAGGACCTCGACAATCCTCATTCTTGCTGGTCAGAGGCACTTTCTGCTTTCCTGACCGCCTTCCGGACAGCCCGCTTCATGAAAGCGCGAGGTTAATCCGGGGTGGTGCCCGGCCTGGGAGATCGGGTGGCAGCGGTAGTACAGGCTGACCCTCGCCCATGTGAAGGCGGGCGGCGTCCTTCCCGCCGGGGCGGGTGAACTCATCGTCCAGGGCGAGGACCTGGGCGTGTGGATCGCCGGGCAGCGGACCGGGTGGGACAACCTGATGCCCGCGCAGCAGTGGCTCCTGGAGAGCGTCGGGATCGAGCCCCAGGCAGAGGGCGAGCCGGTGCCGGGCGCGCCCCGCTCGCAGGACGCCCGGTGGGCCGCCAACTCACCGCCGCCCGCCAGTTCCACGCGCGGGAAGGCCACCTGACCGTGCCCCGCAAGGCGGTGGAGATCGTGGACGGCATCGAGCACAAGCTGGGGGCATGGCTGGACAACACCCGCCGCAGAGCGGCCAAGCTCAGCCCGCAACGCCGCGCCGAACTCGACCAGTTGGGGATGCGCTGGTCCTAGATCGGCCGCACAGGGTGGCCCGCCACGGCGGGGGCGTAAGGCGGGCCACCCCTGACTCCACATGATCCCCAAAAGCAAGCTCATATTCAGGCAAATCAGAATTCGCGCAGTCAGAGTTGCCCTATCGGGCAGAACGGCCGCATTCGGATGGCCCGGACGGTCGGTCCGGGCCTTCGTCGTACCCGCAAGACGTACGAGGCGCCGGACCGGCCCGAAAGCCCGGCAGGCAATCGACTCGACAGATCAGTTCCGCAGTGGACTTGTACGGCTAACCCTCTGCCCGCCAGCGTGTCCTGCCCAACGCATTCCGGCCCTGCTGCTGTCCCGTACCCCACTCGGTGCACCAAGGGCTGAAAGACCCCTGACCCCAGTGTTTCGGTTGAGGCGATGAAGCGTCGTTGAGGGGCAACTGCCGGTCGGGCGTGGCAGGTCCGCTGCGCACGGGCCCGTGC
>NZ_JBEOWS010000225.1:0-15932 GCF_040296125.1 Streptomyces sp. NPDC002265
CTTCTGGGTGGTCTGCCTGGGGGGGGGGGTGGGGCGGGGGCCAGAGGTACTCCTCTGGCCCCCGCCCGTTTCCAGAGAGGAGGACCTCATGCGCAGGAGCGTCTACAACGAATGCGTAGCCCGGCCCGCTCTGGCCGTGGCAACCCGTACCAACGGGGCCGTCAACGGCCTGACCGTCGACCGGCACTACAACAACAACGCCTTCCGTTCGGCCATGTTCATCATCCACACGGGCGTAATGACCGACGGCTCGGTGGCGATCACCATGCAGGACAGCCCGGACAACTCGACCTGGACCGCGGTGGACACCTCGAACCTCCAGGGGTCGCTGCCCACCGTCGCCCTGACCGACGACGACAAGACGTTCGAGGTCGGCTACATCGGGCCGCAGCGGTACGTGCGGATCGTCGCCACCACATCCGGCGCCACGTCGGGCGGAACGTTCGGCGCCACGTGCGTCATGTCCGGGGCCCGGCGTCGTCCGGCGTCCCACTGAGGAGCGAGACGATGGCAGCACAGATCAAGCGGTGCCGCGAGCCGTTCGCGACCGAGATCGACGGCATCACCCGGGTCATCGCGGCCGGCGAGCTCGTCTCCACCGACGACCCGGCGTACAGCCGCGAGACGCGCATCCACTTCGAGGATGTGGCCGTGCACGTGGGCCAGCAGGCTGGCCGGCGGGCCTCGGCCTCGGGCGCGGTCGTCGAGCAGGCGACTGCGAACCCGGGCGAGGCGCGCACCCTCACCCCGCCCGCCCCGGACCCGGCCACCACCGACGACGGCGAGCTCTTCGATCCGGGCGAGCACACGGCACCTGAGGTCATCGAGTATCTGAAGACGGCCGACGACGAGGAACGCGCCCGAGTCCTGGCCGTCGAGGCCGAGGGCCAGAAGCGCAAGGGCGTCCTCGCCCTGGCGTCGCAGTCGTAGCGCCGTGCCCGGCTTCGGTCTCCTGGCCGACGACTTCGACGACGGCGTCCGGGACCCAGTGCTGTGGTCCGGGTCCTACGGCGACATCGCCGAGGCCGACGGCCGGGCCCGGGTGCCGTGCACGACCGGATACGCCGCCTACGCCACGGCCTCCGCCTACAGCCTGGCCTCGGCTCAGGTCGCCTGCCGCGTCCACCCACCGGCCGCCGGAGGCGCCACCGACGAAGCCCTGGCGGAAGTCCTGGTGCTGAGCGGCACCGGCGGCACGGATGCCGGATTCAGCCTCAACGCGGTGACCGGCACGCTGCGGCTGGTCTCGCGGACGGGCTACGCGGATCCCGCCGAGGTCGCCCTCACCTACTCGCCGAGCGACCACGCGTGGGTGCGGCTGCGGGAATCGGCCGGATCCCTGTACTGGGAGACCTCCGCGGACGGCGTCACGTGGACCACCCGCCGCACTGCCGCCTCACCGGCCTGGGTGTCCGGCACCGCGCTCGAACTCGTCCTCGCCGCACACCGCGGCAGCGGCCTGGACGACTTCGCCGAGTTCGACGACCTCAACATCACCCGGCCCGGGCAGTGCGGCCCGGGCAGCGCGGCCGTGGGTCATCTCAGCCCGCACCCGCGCACTGCGCCGTCGCTGGAGGGAGGCTGACGTGGCGTTCGACCTCGGCGCGATGGTGCCGCTCGGCACGACCGTGACAGACGCGTCAGGCAGTCCGGCGAACGCCGGATCGATGGCCGTGACCATCACTCTGCCGGACCGGACCACGCTCACCGTGGATCCGGTCGCCCCGGCCGCGACCGGCGTGTACGCCTACGACTACTTGACCGTGCAGCCGGGACGGCACGCGGTGCGGTGGGTGGCCACCGGCATCAACGCCGGCGCCTACACGGACGTCTTCGACGTCCGGGAGGCCGTGCCGCCGACGATCTTGTCCTTCCTGGAGGCCAAGCGGCACCTGAAGAAGACCGACACCCGCGACGACGACGAGATCCGCGACTGGAACGAGGCGTGCACGCGGGCCGTGGAACAGTTCGTCGGCCCGGTGGCAATGCGCACCGTCGTCGAGGACGCCCGCTTCACCAGCGCCCGGGCCGTGGCGCTGACGCTCGTTCCGGCCGTGGAACTCACGAGCGTCGCAGCACTCGTGACCGGCGGCACGTCCTACGACGTGGACGATCTGCACCTGGACGGTACGACGGGCCTGGTGACCCGCCTGGACGGCGGCACGCTGTACGGGCCGCTGCGCTTCACCTACGTCGTGGGCCGGAGCATCGTCACGGCGAACATCCGCGGCGCCGCCCGAATCATCCTTCAGCACCTGTGGCGGACCCGGCAGGGCCCCGGCCGGCCACAGCGCGGCACCGACGACTACGACGTCACCGAGCCGATCCCCGGCCTGGGCTTCGCGATCCCGAACCGCGCGATGCAGCTGCTCGACGCGGACCGGCTTCCCCCGGGGGTGGGATAGATGACGACCTCCGCCCTGCCCCGGGCGATCGCCGCGCTGCTGGAGATCCTGCGCGCCGCCGACGGCCTGGACGACGTGGACATCATCGACGGGCCGCCCACCGCCGACGAGGCCACCGCCGACTTCCTGGCCGTGGGCTGGCCGGGCAGCGAGGACGCGGCCGCCGAGACCACCCAGGACTTCAACTCGGCCGGCGCCAGGACGCGAGATGAGGAGTTCAGCATCGTCTCCGTCATCGACGTCTGGTCCGGCGACGACGGGTTCGCGACGGTGCGCGAGCGGGCCTTCGCGATCCTCGGCGTCGTCGAGCAGGCGCTCAGGGCCACGAACTCCAATCCGGAGGCACCGACCCTTAACGGCGCTGTCCTGTGGGCGCATCTCACGCGCGCCCAGCTGCGCCAGTACTTCACCGACCAGGGTGCGCGGGTGGCCCTGGGCTTCACGGTGTCCTGTCACGCCCGGATCTGAGGAGGAGGCAAGCCATGGCGCGTGTGCGCTACCTGGGGCCCGAGCAGGTGACCGTGCCTGAGCTGGGCCGGACCGTCGAGCCTGACGCGGTCGTCGAGGTCCCCGACGACCGGTTCGAGGGCTACGTCTGCCAGACCACGAACTGGGAGGCCGTCGAAGAGCCCGGGGCGAAGGCCTCGAAGAAGACCGCGGCCCCGTCGCCGCAGAAGGAGGGCTGATCCATGGCGATCGGATCCGGACTCGGCGCACAGCTCGGCATCGCGGCCGAGACGACTTACGGCACGTTCGTGGCCTCCAGCAAGTTCATCGAGTTCACGAAGGAATCGCTCGCGCTGAAGAAGACCACCGCACAGTCCGCGGGCATCGCGGCCGGTCGTCTGCTGGGGCTGTCGGCCCGGCGCGTTCTGACGCGCAAGGAGGTACAGGGCAGCATCGACTTCGAGGTCACCAACAAGTCGATGGGGCTCCTGCTCCAGGCGCTCATGGGCACAACGGTCACGCCGGCGCAGCAGACCGCCACCACCGCGTACCTGCAAACCCACACCCTGGCGGACACGGCGGGCAAGAGCCTGACGATCCAGAAGGGAGTGCCGCTGACGACGGGCGTCGTCACGGACAAGACCTTCCTGGGCTGCAAGGTCACCAGCGGCGAGTTCGCGTGCGAGGTGGGCGGCATGCTCACCGGCTCGTTCGAGTTCGACGGCAAGGACTCCGACGAGACGCAGACCCTGGCGTCGGCCTCGTACCCGTCCATGAGCCCGTTCCACTTCGGGCAGATGGCGGTCAAGACCGGCACCTTCGGCACGGAGACGGCGCTGGACGGCATCCGCAAGGTGTCGGTGAAGATCGAGAGGCCGCAGGACACGGAGAGGTTCTACGCCAACGCCGCGGCGCTGAAGAAGGAACCGATCTCCAATGACCTGGTGAAGATCACCGGGACGCTGGAGACGGACTACGTCGCCACCACCCTCGACGACCTGCACACCAGCGACGGCGCCACGTCCCTGGTCTGGGAGTTCATCGGCCCGATCATCGCGAGCACCTTCGCTGAGACTTTCAGGATCACGTTGCCCGCGATCAAGCTGGACGAGGGTCCGCCGGTCGTCGACGGCCTCGGTGTCGTGAAGCCCAGCTTCAACTTCACCGCTCTGTACGACGGCACCAACCTGCCGAAGATCGAGTACATGAGCACGGACACCGCGCTGTGAGGTGACCTCATGGTGAGCAACGTCCGCATCACCGGCACCGGCCAGCTCCTGGGCCTCTCCAGGCGGCTGCGCCGGGCCGGGCACGAGAACATCCGCCAGTCCTTCACCCGGCGCATCCGCCGCGCCGCAGAACCCCTGCGCAACGACTTGCAAGACAGCATGCGGCACCTGGCGATCACCTCGCAGTCCCGGTCGGCCGGGAAGAGGGGCGGCCCCTCGCCCACGACGCGCCCCTTCCGGGCGTCCATCGCCGCAGCGATCCGCATCTCAGTGCGCACCACCGGGGACCCTGGCGCCCGCATCTGGATCGACCGGTCCCTGCTGCCCAGCGACATCACACCGGGCGTCTTGAACCGCCTCGACGAAGGCAGGCTGCGCCACCCCGTGTTCGGCAACAAGCGGCGATGGGTGCAGCAGACCGCAACCCCGGGCTGGTGGACCCGGACCGTCCGTAACCACACGGACCGCATGACCCGTGAAGTGGCGCGCGTCGCCGATGACGTGCGCCGGCACCTGGAGTAGGAGCCCCAACCCGTGATCGTTGTGTACACGCCCGAGGGCGGCGAGCCCGAGCACTACGACGCCTCCACGCTGAAAGTCTCTGAGGCGTCGATCGTGCAGCGCACCGTCGACATGCGGTGGCAGGAGATCCTGGAAGGGCTGGAGCGTGACGACCTGGACGCCATGCGCGGGGTCGTCTGGGTCATCAAGAAGCGTTCCAACCCGTCACTGCGGTTCGGGGAATTCGACCCGGGCGTGACCGAGATGACCTCGCGCATGAGCAACAAGGAGGTCGAGCGGTACGTCGAGGCCAGTTTCGCGGCCGGGGACGCCAACGACGAGATCAGTCGCGAGGATGTCGCGCGCATCCTCCACGGCCGGATCGAGGACGTCGCGGTCGACCCTGAGTACGCGGCCCGGCTGGTCGACAGGCTGGCCGCGGAGAAGGGCCCAAAAGAGGAACCGCAGCCGGAGGCGGAGGCGCCCGCTTCGAGCCCGACCCCGACATCGAGCACGCCCGAGACTCCCTCCTCGGACTCTTCGCCCACCTCCTCCACATCCCCCCAGCCGGAGTCGACGACCTCCTCGTCGACGACTTCCACATCCTGACCGCCTGGATTGAGCGGCACCAGGCAGCCCTACAGGCGGAAGGCGGTGGCTAGTCGTGCCGTCGATGACGTTCATCCTCACCGGCCGGGACCACCTGAGCGACATGCTGGACCGGGCGGGCGACGCCTCCGACCGGCTCGCGCGCCGCCTGTCCAGGATGAGCCGCGATTCAGAGGCCGGCGGTAAGGCTGTCGAGGAGCTCGGCAAGGTCACCCGCCTGCTCGCTCCGGCGGCGATCCCGGCGGCTGCGTCGCTGGCTCCGCTCGCTGCAGGGGCGGGCACGGTCGCGGTGGCGGTGGCTGCGATGGGTGCGGCAATCGCACCGCAGATCGGCGCCCTCTCCGATGCCGCCGACGCTCAGAAGAAGTTCGACACCGCCGTCGCGAAATCCGGAGCCCACAGCGCGGAGGCCGCCAAGGCAGAGTCTGCTGCCCTGGCCTCGCTGGAGGCGCTGCCGCAGGAGACCCGGCGCGCGGCGATCGCCTTCGGCATGCTGAAGGACTCGTACAAGAGCTGGTCCGACTCGCTGGCCGGGGACACGATGGTGCCGGTCACCAAGGGTCTCGCCATCCTCAACGCGCTGCTGCCGAAGACGTCGGGACTGGTGAAGGCGGCGTCGAGCCAGGCCGACCGGCTCGTGACGATCGTCGGCGGCGAGATGGCCTCGCCCGGCCTGGACGCACTGAACAGCCGGTTCACGAACTTCGCGCAGCGCACCCTGCGTGGGGTGACCGATCAGATCGTGCACCTGCTGCGCGTCGCGGACAGCGGCGGAGGCGGAGGCAAGGTCCAGGAGTTCATGGCGTGGGCTCGTGCTCAGGGCCCGGTAGTGGCGTCCGTCCTGCGCAGTGTGGCCGAGGCTCTCATCCACGTCCTGGACGGAGCGAGCGGCGTCGGAGTGAGCCTCCTGCAGATCATCGACGCCGCGGCGCGCCTGGTGTCGGCCGTGCCGCCCTCAGCGATCGCAGCATTCCTTCAGTTGGCGCTAGCGCTGAAGCTGACCAAGGCCGCTGCCCTCGGGCTGGTTGCGGCGCGGAGCGCCCTCGCTGCTTTCGGCGTCCAGCTGGTCGCAATGAACACGGCGGCCGCCGCGGCGCCAGGCAGGCTCGCTGCCGTCCGGGCTGCGGTCCTCGCCCTCAGCCGCACGGCGAAGGTCGCCCTGGCCGGGACCGGAATCGGCCTCGCGCTCCTCGCCATCTCCGAACTCGGCGAGCGGAGCAAGCACGTTCCGCCGGACGTCGACAAGCTCACCGAGTCCCTGCGCCGCCTCGGCTCGACGGGCAAAGTCACGGGCGAGGCGTCGAAGGCCTTCGGGAAAGACCTCGATGGCCTGTACGACAGCGTGCGGTCCCTCACCGACCCGAGCACCACCGACAAGGTGCAGCAATGGCTGGTCAGCCTGGGTGGCCTCACCGACTGGGACTCGACCCCTACGAAGAACGCCAAAGGCGACCTCGACAGCATCGACAAGGGCCTCGCCAACCTGGTGAAGAACGGCAACGCCGACCTGGCCGCGGCCGCTCTCAAGCGGCTGACGGCGGAGTACGGCAAGGGCGGCCGCGACACCAGCAAGTTCACCAGCGAGCTCGGCGACTACCGGTCGGCTTTGGCTGATGCGAAGTTCGAGCAAGACCTCGCGGCGGACTCGATGGGCATCTTCGGTGCCCAGGCGCAGACCGTGCAGCAGAAGCTCAACGCGCAGCGCCTGAGCGCGGACGGCCTGCGGCAATCAATCGTCGCGCTCAGCGAGACCCACCGCAGCGCGTTCGACGCCGAGACCAAGTTCGAGGCCGCGGTCGATGCCGTCACCAAGTCACTGAAGGACAACGGGAAGACGCTCGACGTCGGCACCGATAAGGGCCGCGCAAACCGGGACGCGCTCAGCGCGGTGGCGGCCGCCACCGAGGACGCTGCGACGAAGGCTCGCGAGAACGGCGCCACGTGGGAGACGGTGTCCGGGATCTACGACAAGGGCCGCAAGACCCTCGTCGACAACATCGTGGCGATCACAGGCAACCGCAAGGAAGCGGAGCGGCTGGCCAGCACGCTGCTGACGATGCCGAGTCCGAGCATGCGGCTGGAGATGCGGACCGAGGACGCTGTCCGGGACTTCGACGCCGTGATCGCGGCCATGAAGAAGGCGCCGAACAAGAAGTCCGTCACCGTCGAGGCCCTCACCAAGGATGCGGCCTCCATGCTGCGTGACCTCGGGTTCACGGTCACGCACATGAAGGACGGGCGTTTCAAGGTCTCGGCCGAGACCGGCACGGCAAAGTCCAACATCGCCGCCGTCCAACGCGCGAGGGATGCGTTGAAGGACAAGGCGATCGACCTGTCCGTCCGGGACAAGGCCAGCCAGGTGGCCAAGAACATCAAGGCCGCCATCGACAAGGTGCGCAACAAGACCGTCACCATCACGACCGTGCAGCACACCCTCGGCGTCGAGGGCACGGCCGGGCGCGCGAACGCGAAGCTGAACGGCTATGCGGGCGGCGGCAAGCCCCGGCCGGGCGAGGTCGCGTGGGTCGGCGAGCACGGCCCGGAGCTGATGTCGTTCGACGGCAGCGAGCGGATCTTCGACCACGGCACGTCCCTGTCGATGATCCGCCCGAGCACCGAGGCGGCCGGCGCAATGGCCGGTGCGGGCCTGGCTGCGGGCATGTACGGATCGGCTGCCACCGTGGGTGCGGCGGCCCGGGCGATGGCCGCCGAGGTCGAGGCGGGCATCCGCGAGAAGATGCAGATCGCCTCGCCGTCGAAGAAGACCAAGGCGCTCGCGGCGGACATCGGCAAGGGCCTGGTCGTCGGGCTCACCGGCACGCAGGACAAGATCAAGTCGGTGTCGAAGGACTTGGTCAAGGACATCCGGACGGCGTTCTCCGGCAAGAAGGAATCGGGGCTAGTCAAGTACGTCGACCAGCAGACGGCCAAGCTGCTGGCGGCGGCGAAGAAGCGGGATGCGATTGCGTCGACGATCGCTGCGGCGAAGAGCTTCGCGAGCGACACCACCCGCAGCGCGCGGGAAGGCGCGAGCCTGGGCAGCCTCGGCATCGAGGCGGACCAGGTGTCGGCCGGCACCATCAAGGCCGGTCTCGCCGAGAAGTTGGCGAACATCGGCCAGTTCACCCGCTACATCGGGATCCTCGCGAAGAAGGGGCTGAGCAAGAGCCTGCTGCGGCAGATCCTCAACATGGGGCCAGAGTCAGGCTTCGCCTACGCCTCGGCACTGGTCGGTGCGGACAAGGCCACGTTCGCTTCGATCAACTCGGTTCAGACGCAGATCGACAAGAGCACCACCGCCCTGGGCAGGACTGGGGCGGACGCGCTGTACGACAGCGGCAAGCAGGCCAGCCAAGGCTTCCTCACCGGGCTGCTCTCTCAGGAGAAGTCCCTGGAAGCGACCATGGTCAAGCTGGCCAAGTCCATGCAGACCGCACTGCGCCGGGCGCTCGGCATCAAGTCGCCCGCCCGGAAGATGATCCCCGACGGGATCAACGTGGCCCGCGGCGTGGCGTCCGGCGTCGTCGCAGGCCTGCCGCACGTTGACCGCGCCATGGACACGGTGGCGGGCCGGATCGCCGGGCGTGCCGCCATCGCGCCGTCTGCTGGCCGGGCGGCTGCTGTCGCGGGTGGCGGTGGCGGGATGGTCGTGCAGGTCACCGTGCAGGTGGCGCCTACGGCCGACCGGATCGGTATCGCCAAGGAGATCCAGACGACGCTGCTGGCGCTGAAGCGGGATTCCGGTGGCGGAAGTCTCGGCCTGGCCTGAGGAGGTGGCATGACCAAGCTGAGTGTGGAGGCGGCGTTCGGTACGACGCTGACGGACGCCGTCTCCACCGGCGGGACCTGGACAGACATCAGCCAGTACGTGGACATCGTCAAGAACGGGGTGTCCATCACCCGCGGTGCGGCCGACGAGCTGTCGGACATCCAGGTCGGCACCTGCACGCTGACCCTGGACAACTCGGACGGGAGGTTCACCCCGGAATTCAGCGGCTCACCGTACTTCCCGAACGTGATCGACGGCGTGCCCATCCGGGTCAGCGTCTCGACCGTCTCCACCAACTATGTGGTGAACCCGGGCTTCGAGGGCGACAGCATTGCCGGGTGGCTGTGGGCGACCGGCGTCGAGGTCATCACCGTTGCTGGGACAGTGCAGTCCGGGGCGAACGCGGCGAGAGTCGCGTGGAACGCCAGCGCCTCGGACTACATGCGGACGACGGTGTACGGGCTGACGATCGGCGCCCGGTACACGGCCAGCGTCTATGTCCGTGTGCCCTCGGGCGATGTGGCCGTGCGGCTACGGATGGGCGGCGTCACCTCGGCGGCCTCCGCCGTCAACGACGTCTACACGAGATTGACAGCCACGTTCACGGCGACCGCCGCAGTGATGACGCTGGACGTGATCCCGTCCACCACCCCGGCCGCCGGCGACATCGTGTACGTCGACTCCGTCCAGGTCGAGGAGGGGAGCAGCGCCACCGCGTTCAGCTCGTCGGCGGCGCAGCTGCACAACCGTTTCTGGGGGCTGGTCAACCAGTGGCCGGTGCGTTGGGCCGGACTCGGCGCCAGCGTTACGGTCACGGCGGTGGATGTCCTCAGCGTGCTGTCGCGGGCCGAAGAGCAGATGCGGCCGATGCTGTTGCAGGAGATCCTGCTGTGGAGCCCGAACGCCTACTACCCGTTGGACGAGGAGACCGGCTCCCTGTCGGGCGGTGACGCCTCGGGCACGACCGGCCCGCAGTCGCTGGCCGTCACGCAGTCAGGCAGCGGCGGCACCCTTACATTCGGCTCGGGCCTCGCCCCGCTCGGCATGAGCGGTGCACCCCAGTTCGCGCCGGCCTCCGCGTCGGCAGGGAAGTTCCTGCGCGGCCAGCTGGGCAGCAGTGCGCAATACGCGTCGCTCTCGGACAGCATGCTGTTCGAGGTGTGGTTCTCCACGTCGACGGCGGGCCGCAACATTCTCACGATCGCGAGCTCCGACAACAGCAGCTACCTGATCCTCTATCTGGCCACGGCCACCGGGTTCCTGACGGTGGAGTCGCGGCTGCCGGGCGGGTCCGCGGTGACGACCACGGTCGGCGCGGTGAACCTCGCGGACGGGCAGTTGCACCACGTCGTGTACGCCGCGGTGACGAAAGACTTCTTCGTCGACGGGGTGTCGATCGGCGCGTTCCTGGGCGTTCTGACGGTGCAGGACCTGTCCACGCTGACGGTCGGGGCCAGCCATCTGGGTAGCAACATCTGGGCCGGCAGCGTCAGCAGCGTGGCCGTCTTCTTCGATTCCAGCATGACGGCGTCGGACCTGATCGGCCATTACACCGCTGGCACGACTGGGTACTCCGGGGAGACTGCCGACGAGCGCGCTTTCCGCCTGGTCACCTACACGGGGCTCCAGTTCAGCGACACCGGGACTTTCTCCACTGGCATCGGCGAGCAGGCAGCCCTGGGTCGGACGTGTCTCGATCACCTGCGTGACGTCGAGCGCACCGAGTCCGGGAAGCTGTACGCGGCCCGCGGCGCGCCGATGGTCACGCTGCAGGGCCGGTCCGTGCGCTACAACCCCGCCTCCGCCCTGTCGGTGGTCTACGCGGATTTCGAGCCGGACGATTTCGAGCTGGCCTACGACACCCAGAAGGTGGCGAACACGGTCACCCTCACGCGGCCGGGCGGCGGCACTCAGCGCATGATCAGCGCCGTGTCCCGGGCGGCTCGCGGGCCGATGGGCCGGACTGTCGACACCCTCGCCACCACCGACCTGGTCCTCACCGACCTCGGCAACTGGCTGCTGCAGAGGTACGCGACCCCGTCGCTGGAGCTGCGCGGCATCAAGATCCAGGCCAGCTCGATGGGGCTGTCGACCTACCGCACGCTCATGGACGCAGACATCTCCACCGTGTTCACGGTGACGTCCATGCCGAGCCAGGCGCCGGCGTCATCGATGTCCGTGACGGTCGAGGGCTACCGCGAGGACATCCGCCACAACCTGCACACGGTCCAGTACATGACGTCGAAGACGGTCACCGACGCCATCTGGGTCCTGGACGACGGCACGTACTCCGTCCTCGGCTCCACTACCCGACTCGCCTACTAGGAGGTGCGCATGATCGCGATCGCGGTCGTCCGGGCCGAGATGTTCTACACGCCGCCCGCGCCGCTGCCCCCGGACGCGTGGGCGCTGGTGGCTCCGGCAGAGAGGGTGTTCCGCTGGGCAGAGCACCGCCAGCAGCGGAGCCTGGCTCAGCCGGACGGGTACATCCTCGGGCAGCAGGCCTACGCGCGGATCAACCACAACCGCTGGGTGGCCGACTGCCCCTGCGGTTCCGCGCAGGTCGTGACTCCGACGGACCCGCGGATGGCGTGCACCGAGTGCGGCCTCGGCTGGACTGCGCTCGTCTTCCCCGAGGACCCGGCCGCGGCCGAGGCCTCCGTCGCCGACGAGCTGCCGCACGAGCGGAACTGGTGGAACCCCGACGATCCCGCCTGGGATCGGCCGGCTGACAGCTCGGACCCGGACCTGGAGGGCATGGCCGCCGAGGCCGCCGCCGGGGCGGGGCTGGTGGCGGCCGCTGCAGTACGTCCGTCACTGGCAGCCAAGGTGCAGGAGGCTGAGGCGTCGTGACGTTCGCTCCGCGCACCTGGGTGGTCGGCGAGGTCGTCACCGCCGCGCTGCTGAACCAGGAGATCCGCGACCAGTTCAACAGCATGTTCGCGGCGTGGACGTCGTACACGCCGACCTGGACCGCGAGCAGCAACCCCGCGATCGGCAACGGCACTTTGGCCGGGCAGTACATCAAGATCGGCCGGACCTGCATCGCTGCCGTGCGTGTCGCCATGGGCTCGACGACCACCTACGGATCCGGCGGCTACTCCTTCGGTCTGCCGTTCGCATCGGCGTCCGGCATGGACTACACCGGCCCCGCGCGTCTGGTCGCGGTCAGCGCTTGGCACGGCGGCACGATCATGACCGGCGGGAACAGCGCGTTCAACGCGACTTTCCCCACGTCCTCGGCGGACTCCCGGTCCTCGTCGATGGCCGCGACCGTCCCCGACACGCTGGCCAACGGCCACATCGGACGGTTCACCATGATCTACCAAACCGCCTCGTAGCACTGGTAACCCCTCGTCGCCCCGCGCCGCCCGGCCGGGGCTTTCTCTATGCCCTGGAGGGCCCCATGCAGAAGCCATCCGTCGGGCGGATCGTCCATGTCCCCATGGACCCCGCCACGAACAACGGCGCCGACGCGGCGCCCGCCGTCATCACGCGCGTCTGGAACGACACGACGGTGAACGTGCGGATCCTCGCCGACGCAGCCCCGGCGAAAAGCGACTGGCGCACGTCTCTCGTGCTCGTCGAGAGCCTCTCCGAGGGCGTCGGCCTGTGCCGCTGGGCCTGGCCGGAGCGTGTCTGATGGCGCTGCCTCGCATTGGGGCCACGGTCCACTACGTCTCCCACGGCACCCCGACCCTGCCTGACGGCAGCCAGGCGTACACCTCCCAGTGTCGAGCCGCGATCGTCACCGAGCAGAACAGCGACCCGGATCACCCGACCCAAGTCGGCCTGGCCGTCGTCAACCCGACCGGCCTCTTCTTCCACCGCTTCGTTCCGTTCCACGACGGCGACGCTTCGCCCGCTACCGAGCCCTGCGGCAACCCCAACGCGCACGGCAACCCCTTCCGCTACTGCACGTGCGGATGGGCCGAACCGTCGTTCGCGGCGGGGTCCTGGCACACCCTGGAGGACTGCAATGCCTGATCTGTGGATGCCGGGCGCGACCCGGCTGGACATAGGAGACCACGCGCCGACCGACGGTGGTCCGGCGAAGGCGATCGCCCACATCACCTGGGACCGCAATGCGACCGCGGCCAAGCCGCAGGACCTGGTGCCCTACGAGAACCTCCGCGCCTACTTCTCGGGCTCCGGCAAGGGCGTCGCCCCGCACATCCTCTGGGACCCGTTCACCGGCAGGATCACGCAGTTCACGCCCGCCGACTCCCGCTCGAAGAGCCTGGCCGACGCGAGCGGCGGCACCCGCACCAACCGTGCGGGCAGCGTGGTCCTCCAGATCGAGGCCCTGTTCTTCCCATATTGCCGGGTTGGCGACGCGGTCTTTCCGACGCTGAAGTCCACGCCCTGCAAGGGGTGGACCGAACTTCAGAACTGGGTGCACTCCTGGGGTGTGCCGCACGTCTGGCCCATGGGCAGGCCGGATGACTTCACCCCGCACCGGTCCGAGCGCACGTGGGAGGAAGAGGCGGGCTGGTACGCGCACGCCCACGTCCCCGAGAACACGCACCAGGACCCCGGCTCCTGGCCCGCGTTCGTGACGACCGAGGCCGCGCCCGCTGCGACCGAGCCGTTCCCGGGCGCCTCGTTCTTCAAGGCCGGCCGCCGCTCGCCGATCATCGCCGCCATGCACAAGCGCCTGGTCGCCGTGGGCTGCGGCCGCTACAAGTCGTCGGCCAACAGCGACGTCTGGGGCAGCGGTGACGTGGCCTCATACGCCGCGTGGCAGCGCCACCTCGGCTACACCGGCGCGAGCGCCGACGGCATCCCCGGCGCCAAGTCCTGGTCCGCGCTCAGAGTCCCCAACGTCTGACCTTCCCCGAGAGGACCCCTCATGCTGTTTCCTTCCGTTCTGCGCACCGTCGTGCCGCTGCTCGCCGGATGGGCGATCACCGTCCTGACCGGGCTGGGACTCCAGGCCGACTCCGCCACGGTGGCCGGTGGCGTCACCGTGGCCGTGGCCGCCGTGTACTACCTCGCGTTCCGGGTCATCGAGCGGCTGACCGAGAAGCTTCACGGACCGGCGTGGCTCACGATGGTGGCCGGTCTGCTGCTCGGGTACGCGCGCCCGCCGCGCTACGAGTCCACGGACGACGTCGAGGTGCTGCTCCGGGCGAGCCGCCAGTGACGTCCCCGGACCCGGCGGGCGTGTTCATCTCCAGCGCCCAGATGTACCAGGAGCTGAGATCACTGAGCGACGGCCTGACCCGGGTAGAGACCAAGCTCGACAGCATCGGGCAGGGCGTGACCGACCTCAGCAAGGACGTCGCCGACCACGAGACGCGCCTGCGCACGCTCGAACGCGCTCGCTGGCCGTTGCCTACCATCGGCGTCCTTACCGGTGTGGCTGGCGCCGCAGCAAGCGCCGTCGCTCTCTTCGCACGCTGACGCGGCCCCGCTCTCCTCCGGGAGGGCGGGGCCGCTTTCGTCCTGTCCGGGGGTTACGGCTTCGGCAGCTCGGTCACGAAGGTCCCGACGCCGGGCTGCATCTGAGCGAGGCCGGCGTCCCGAAGCTCGGTGAGCACCCGGCGCGCGGTCATCTGCGCGATGCCGAACTCGGCATTCAGGGCGAGGACTCCCGGCAGCTGCGCGCCCGGCGCGTAGGTGCCGTCGAGGATGCGGGCCTCCAGGATCTCGTACACCTGCCGCCATCGCGGCACGTCCGGTTTCCAGTCCATGATCCGAAGCTAGGTGCGACAGGTTCGCCCGGCGAGACGAGCATGCCTAGCGAGCCTAGCCAGCTAGGTCTACGCTGCACGCATATGGGAAAACCCCGGCGGCCGCGCGAACGGCCCCGGGGGTTGGCCGACTGGTTGGAGTCGACATGCCACAACGTACCGCCGCATCGCCCGGAGCGGCAGAGCAGCACCCAGCCGACATCGAGACCATGCGGGACACCGCCCGCCGAGCGCTCGACCTTGAGGACGTCCTGCCGGCCGACGACATGCTCACCTTGACCGAGCAGTTGCGTGGCCATCTGCGGCTGATGGTCCCGGAGGTCGAGGCCATGGCGGCCCGGCAAGGGAAGGAAAGCATTCCCCGGGCCTGCGCGCTCGCCTGCGTCGGCGAGGCCCGCATGAAGCTCACACTCCAGTCCGGCCCTGGGATGTCCCGCGAGGCGGCCCTCGCCCGGCGCCTGGCCCGCGTCCTCAATGCCCTGTGCGACCACTACCAGAACCTGGGCAGCGCTCACGGTTGCCGGTAGACCCCGGCCGGACGCCGATCCGGCCGGGCAGGGCCCGCTGCCGTGCGTCACCCCCGTGCGCCGGCGGCGGGCCCATCGTGGCGGATGTACGCCATGGCGCGGATTGGACAGGCCCGCGGCGTGTAGGGGTTGGCCTACACCGCCAGGATGATCAACGGAAGAGGTCAGCGAGCGGGACGCCGAGGGCCGCAGCCAGTTTGATCAGCGTATCCAGGGTGGGCGCCTGCTGGCCCTGCTCGATGCGGACGACGGATGCCCGGTCGATACCGGAGCGCAACATGACCTCTTCCTGCGTGAGGTTCACGTCGAGCCGCACGGCGCGGATGCGCTCGCCTACGACCCGGCGCTGGGCGAGGACCCAGTCGGGTGGAGGCGAGGCTGATGGCACTCGCCAACCGTTGCCGCTTCATGATCAAGTTGTCTGTAGCGGTAGGCCTACATTGAATGATCGCGTAGGCCATCACAGACCGCCGAGGTGTTTGGCCGACGGGCCGGAGAGGACACCGAGGCGGAGCCGGGCGGCCACCCCTGCGGGTGGTCGCCCGGTCTCGATTCTCGCGACCCTTCGGGCCAGCAGCGGGCCAGCAACTGCCCGTGCTGGCCGGTCGAAACGGGAAGGACCCCAGCTCATTCGTGCACTGAGCTGGGGTCCTACCGGTAGGCCCTGTGGGACTCGAACCCACAACCAATGGATTAAAAGTCTGCTGAGCGCTCAACTCACCTCACCCCGCCGCGTTCACTGCTACCCC
>NZ_JBEOWS010000226.1:0-15863 GCF_040296125.1 Streptomyces sp. NPDC002265
GGACGCCCTCACCGACCCCGTACAACTCCGCGCCACGGTGGATACCGGGCTCTGCCACGGTGTCGCCGGGCTCACCCATCTCGCCGCCCGCACCGCCGCCGACGCCTCCCCTGCGGCTGCCGCCAAGCTACGTGCAGTCCTTCCCTCTCTGCTCGCCACGCTGATCCCGCCCGGCGCAGCACCCGAGGAAGCGGCTACCGCGCTCGTCAACGACCGGGCGGGGCCCGGCCTCCTCGATGGCGCCGCGGGGACAGCCCTGGGAATTCTCACCGCCGCCAGCACCGAGCCGCCCCACACCCCCTGGGACGCCTGCCTGCTCATCGCGTGACCCCGAAAGGAACCGGATGCCCCCCGACCGCTGGCAGCAGCACACCATCACCTTCCCCGACCGACAGAGCGCGCGGCACGCCATCGCCGACCGCATTGCACCCGCGCTACTCGACGCGGAAGGCGACCAGCTCACCGGCTGGTGGTTCATGAACAAGCAGCCCTGGCCACTGCGCTACCTGGCCGACCGTCCGGCCCCGGCTCTGAATGCGGTGCTGGACAACCTGGTCACCGACGGCATCGCACACTCCTGGACAACCGGGATCTACGAACCGGAAACGGAAGCGTTCGGCGGCAGCGCCGCCATGACGGCCGCGCACGCCCTCTTCCACGAGGACAGCCGCCACCTTCTCGACTACCAACCCGGAGAGGGCAGGCTGGGCCGCCGCGAGAGGGCCGTGCTGCTGATGAGCAGCCTGATGCGCGCCGCGAACCTCGACTGGTTCGAGCAAGGAGACGTGTGGGCCAAGGCCGCTGCTCTACGGCCGGAGCCCGGCACGCCCGTCCCCGAGAAGCTGGCCGCCCTGCGGCCGGCGATGCAGACGTTGATGTCCGCCGAAGCCCGCAGCCTGTGCCGGCAAGGCAAGCCCCTCGACGGCCACGCGGAGTGGATCGCCGCCTTCGAACGGGCCGGCACCGCCCTCGCCTACCTGGCCGCCCAAGGGGAGCTGACCCGCGGTCTGCGCGCCGTCATCGCCCACCACGTGATCTTCCACGCCAACCGTGCCGGTCTGCCCACCGCGGATCAGCACACCCTGTTCCACATCGCACGAGAGGTAGTCATGGGATCGAGTGACAACACCGCGTCCACGGCGGCGACCGGCTTGGAGGCCAATAGCGTCAGGGCGGTGAACACCGACACGCCCACCACATCCGAGGCCGAGGCCGAACGGCTGCGCAACACGCTTGTAGACCAGATCCAGGCCGGCGGCCACGCCCGCACCCCGGCGGTCGAGACCGCTCTGCGCACCGTGCCCCGGCACTTGTTCGTCCCCCAAGCGCCGCTCAGCCAGGCCTACGCCAACGCGCCGGTCGACATCAAGTACGACACCGACGGCACGTCGATCTCCTGCGCCTCCCAGCCCGACATCGTCGCCCTCATGCTGGACCAGCTCCAGGCCCAGCCCGGTGAGCGCATCCTCGAACTCGGCGCCGGAACCGGATACAACGCCGCCCTGATCGGCCATCTCGTCGGCCCCGAAGGCCACGTCACGACCATCGACGTCGATGAGGACCTGGTCGAGGGCGCCCGCATTCGCCTCGCCGCCACCGGCTTCACCAACGTCGATGTCCTGACCCGCGACGGAGCCCTCGGCCACGTTGAGGGCGCGCCGTACGACCGGATCATCGCCACCGTGGGCGCGCACGGCGTTCCGCACTCCTGGCTCGGACAACTCGCCCCCGGAGGCCGGCTCGTCACGCCGCAGCGGCTCAAGGGCAGCGTCTCGCGCTCCATCGCCTATGAGGAGCGCGACGGACGGTGGGTGTCGTCCGGGTCGCAGATGAACACCTTCATGCCGCTGCGGCGCGGCATCGCCGACGACGACCGTCGCATCGTGCCGCTCGCCGCGGACGGCACCGTACGGCTCCAGGCTCCGGCCGGGCAGCAGATCGACGCCGACGCCCTCGCCGGTGTCCTGGACCAGCCGCGCACCGAAGAGTGGACCGGCATGACGGTCCACGCCATGGAGAGCCCGGAGTGGATGGAGCTGTTCGTCTCCTGTTCCCTGCCCTGCGGCCTGATCCGCATGCTGTTCCCGCAGACCGCCAAGGGCACGGTGCTCACTGAGGACCCCTACCCGTCCTCCACCGCAGCCGTGGACAAGGGCGCGGTCACCTACCTCGCCCGGCGCCCGTCCAAGCAGAAGACTCCCGAAGGCGGCAAGCTCTGGGAGTTCGGCGTCATCGGCCACGGACCCGGCAGCGAGGAGCTGGTCGCGAAGGTCGCCGACGCCATCCGCACCTGGGACCGCGAGTACCGCGACCGTGAAGCAACGTTCGAGATCCTTCCGCTCGACGCCCCTGCGGTCGAGCAGCAGCCCGGGGTCTTCCTTCTCGACACCCCGCTGAACCGCGTCCTCGTCACCTGGCAGTAGCCCCGCAGCGTGGGGTGCCCGTCGCCCGCCAGCGGGCACCCCACGCCGTACGCCTCGCCGCTCGCTCCTGGGGAGACCTCATGGACCCGCACGGCCCCATAGCCCAGCGCTTCCCCCTGATCTCTCGCTTCCGCCCCGCCTGCCTGCCCCTGCCGCGACGCATCCACGCCCTCGTCGAACTCTCCGACACAGCGGCGGCCAAAGCGGACCAGGGCCTGGCGTCCTCGGTGTACAACCAGGCCGCTCTCCTCGCCTCCGACATCGGGCTTCCCGATCTCGCATACGAGTGGTGCCACCAGCACGCCGCCGCCTACCTCCATGCCACACCCCTCCCGGCAATGACCGCAATCCGGGCGCTCGAACCGGTGGTCAACCTCGCCCGCCTCCACATCCGTGCAGGCAACACCGACGACGGCCGGCACCGCCTGCTCACGCTCTACCAAGCCATCAGCGACCGCACCGACGCCCAGTTCGACAACATCCGCATACCCGCCGAACTCACCATCAGCGACGCCGACCGCCACGCAGTACGCACATGGCTGTGGCGGGTGATCCTCGCCGACGGCACCCGAACCCTGACCACCACGGGCCGCTGGGACGACGCCCTGGCCCACATCGAGAAACACAACGGCATCGGACAGCGGATGCTCGACGGCCGCCAGGTCGCCGTACTCGCGGCCCTCGGACATGACCCGGCTGCCGCTGCCGACATCGTGGCGCAAACAGTGCCCGGCGCCCCCTGGGAAAACGCCGTCACGTCCTGCCTGGCAGTGATGTGTCATCAGCTCACTCACCGCCCCGTCAACGCCCTGGTCTCCCAGCTGGTCGACACCTACGTCCAACACCAACCCGACCCGGGCACAAATGTCTTCGACACCCGGCTCGGCCTGACCATCCTGGATCTCCACGACCAGCCCAACAGCCCTGGAGCACGCCGCACAGCCGAAGAACTGCACCGCCGAGGCACCATCGCCACCGACGGCTACGCCGCCCGCGAGTGCCTGGCCAACTCGCGATTCACCCACCTGGTATCCGTCAAGGACGCTCAGGCGGCCCGCAGCCTCGTCCGCGCATGCGCACTGGGCAGCGGCAACCTACCCGCACCGCACCTGGCAAGGCTGCTGCGGGCACTCTGGCTCAGCAACAAGGTAATTCGCGAAAGCGTGGCGCAACCCCACACAGCCGAGGATGCGGCTCCAGGGTGAGGTGCAACACCTGGCGGTGATCTTGTCCCATGCTGCCTGGTAGGACGAGCGCTCAAAGAAGGCGAGAGCGAGCACGAAGTACACCACCACCCGTGCAGGCAGGTTGCCTCGCCTACCTGGTCGTGCGCCGCGACGACGCCGACCCTCAGCGGCCTCACCGGCTCGGCGCGGTCGCGTACGGACCACATGCCCAACGGCTCGCCCAGGACCTCATCGCACACATCGAGGCCTGGGGCACGGCCCGCACCGCCCTCCCCCACCTCACCATCACCCCCACAAAATCCGACACACCGGCCGGCCCGGGACACGTGATCAGCAAGCCGGAAAGCCGCCTCACACTCACCTACTCAACCAACCCCGCAGACGTTCTTCCCGCCCACGGCAAGGACGCCCACCCTCAGAAACCCGCACCGCCAGGATCTGACGCCGACCTCGCCGTCGCACCCGCACGGAACCATCCCCGCGCCTCTACAGCATCTGCGCCGCTGGCGGACAACCCGTCATCGAACAGGACCCGCTCGTGAAGACCACCGACGGGTACCGCGTCCACCTCGCCAACACCACCGAACCCCGCAGCGGCTACTACAGCAAGAAGCAGGAGGGTTGAGAGCTGGGCACCAAGCTGCGCCTCCTCCTGCTCGCCCTCGCCTGGCCGTCGCCCACCCCGCCGGCTCTCGGGCCCTCGCCGCGACGATCGGCGCCGCGGTCACCGTGGCCTGGTGGGTCCTGACGCTCGCCTTCGCCCTCACCGCTGGCGTCGTCGACCTCCCCGTGACGTACCAGGTCGTGGGTGCGATCCAGCTCCGGGCAGCGTTCGAGCAGCCGTCGGAGTGCCTCAAGCTGAAGCCATCCCGGCTTATTTGTTCCTCTGTCCACACGCTGTATCGATCTCACCGAGTCGCCAGGAAATCCAGCTGAAGCAGACCAACCTCAGACACTGCGGACGGCTCAGAAAAACGAAAGCTGATCGTAGGGGTCCGGTTCTCCAGAAATGCCGATCGCCTCGATGAGCTCTGGGTCCAGATCCTGCACGGCCTCCCGGACCTCAATCGGTACGGCCTCATCCGCACTGTCCTCCGCTTCCCATTCGCCGGTCGCGTCTCCTTGGGCAAACATGGGAAGCACGTAGGCTTGCGCCAACCCAGCAAGGTGGAGCGGGAGCGGAAGGGATAGTGCAGCCGCATAGTCGGGGGCTTGCCGCAGTTGGTGCATCGCGAGGGCCAAGGCCTCCGGGTTATCCGGAATTTGCGGCTGCAGGTCTGTATCAGCTTTCCGCGGATGACATCCAAGGACTGCGATTTCCACGAGTGTCGGATTCCACGCGCCCGTCCCGGCCTGAGATGTCAGGTTCCCGGCGGAATTGACACGTGTGGCGATTCTGTCGAGCGCGGGTGAGATCGCAAACGATCCAGGTCGCTCAGTGGTGCTGTAGAAGATCCGCTCGTCGGCGGGTCGCTGCTCACGCTCGTTGAGCGCTTGTGCCCAGAAGCCCATCGGCTGGCCATTGGGCTCGCCAGGGTTGGCCAAGCCCCACCACTGGGCGGTCTCCCGTCCCGTCCTCCCTCGCACTCGTACGAGCCGCAGCTCATCGTCGAGCCGCCCAGCCGGGGCATGCCCCGGTTTGACTAGGTCTCGAATGATCTGGCCATCCTGCAGCCAGGGCCAGTGCAGTCTGCTGTTCTGGGCATGTGTGATGAGAACGGTGGGAACACCACGCAAGGAATGGAGCATGCGCTGGAGAAAGCCCGCCGTTTCCCTGCGTTGCTGGGCCAGATTGGCTCGCCATGCTTGGGACGTGATCCGAACGGCAGGTGAGCTCGTATCATCGCGCTGCCCAGGGATCGGCGGGGCAGGCTCCGTGTATGCCTCCGGGTTGATTTCTGCCTTTTTCACCAGGCCGAGAAGAAACTTCGGATAGGAGACCCAGGAGCGTGCATCGTCATCCCAGCCTTGTACCACTGCCAGGCCCTTTTGCTCCGGGTGGGGAGAAACGAGCACAGCCACCGGCACATGCTTCGGTAGCCGGGTGGGCCCGTCCTTGCGCCGTTTGACCATCCACAGCGCGGCATACCGCAGGTCGCCGGGGAGATCGCCACCGAGCGTGTGTTGCGGCAGGACGCGCACTCCGAGCTGGCGCAGGCCGTCAAGCCAGGCGCTGTGGGCACGATGGTCCAGGCTGTCGGCGTTCTTGATCTGCCGGTCAGTGGACGGGGTGACAACGAACTGGCTCAAGAGGCCCGCGTCGGCGCACCCGAGCCGGATGGCGAACTTGGGGTCCGTCTCGCTCGGTCGGAAGGTGCTTCGATGGGCGATCTCGACAAGAGTCAGGCCAGGGCGAGTCGTATCTCCCCCGTCCTCGCGTAGCCAGTCACGTAGCGCGCGCCGGCGCGTCGTGACGGCGTCGGCAATCCTGGCCGCCTTGCTGTTTGCCCCGGACGTAAGGATCAGACGGTCGCCAAGCCCATCGGCCAACGGCAGACATCGCAGTCGCAGGTCGATTTCTGTCGTGCTCCACTGCAGCACGACAGGTGTTCCCGGCCGCGCCTGGTCAAAGTCCCGGTCAGTGGTCTGGACGCCGCCGGCGTCGCCGTCCAGACCGAGGGCTTCCGCGAAGGCCGCGATCGCCTGGCGCCGCGCCTCGGCGGTCTGCCACAGCAGTCGCGCTTCGACCACGGGAGGCCCAACCTGTTCCGGGCTTGCCTCTGCCAGGCCGGATACGGCAGCGGCGAGTGCGGCACGCCGGGCAACAGCTGCCCGCAACTCGTCTGACTTCTTCTTCACGGCATCGCCGTTCGACTTCGGCCGACGGTTCGCCGGAGCGCCGGCGCCTTTGCCTAGGCCACGCACGAGATCAGGTACGCGCACGACTCCTTCAGGCAGGGCTTGTTCTGCCCATGCGGTCAGCTGGGACCTCTGATGGGACATGAGGCCGGGCCCGACTTCGTGAACGCCCATCCGTGTGCTGTGGACAACAGCAGCCCTCACGCCCGGCCCGTCGCCGATCCAGGCGGTGGGCTCCGACAGCAACTGGTCGGGATCCGGAAAGTGACCAGTGACGCTGAGTCTGTGCAGGATGCCCGCAGGGTCGTTCTCGGCCCAGGTGAAGGCGTCCGCCGCGCGGTCGCGCCGCAGGCGGGCGAGGGCATGCCGCTCGGTGGCTGGCGCCCCCGGCAGCCACGGAATCTTCGGCCTGAGGTAGACGGTGGTCGCCTGACGGTACGAGAGGTCGAGGCGTTTGGTGTCCGACCTGGGGTGCGTGGCCCAGCGACGTACTCCCCAATGCAGATGGAGCCGGGATCGGGGATCGAACGGTGTGGTGTGCAGAGAGATGTTGAGGACGATCGAGAACCACCATTCCTTGCGCTTGATCGTCCGGCACAGCGGCTGGGACATCAGCTCCGCCCCCTGGTCCCGTGGTCCCCTCGGCAGCGCCCGGAAACGCAGTTCACCGCCTTCGAAGGGATACGGATCGAGCATGAGGATCCGACGGGCCAGTGCATCAGTGGCCAGTTGGAACTGCCGGGGCTCCGGCGCGGCAGTTCCACCGCCGGTGGGTGTGGTGCCGAGCTGGTCCACTCCACGAGCCGGCTCCCACACAGGCAGGTTCTGCTTCAACTCGGCGCTGCAGTCGAGTAGCAGGGAGCGGAACGCGGGATCCTTCTCCGTCCCCTTGGGCCCGAGCGTACGCAGCCAGGCGTCCAACAGTTGCCCCAGTACACTGCCCGGGAGCGGATCGGGCGCATCGGCAGGTACGTACATCCAGAAGTCCTCGCCGGGCATGGGTCCTTCGCCCACGGGCGGCCGGGGACGCGGGCGGACGATCACGTCGGGCGCCAGAGTCTGTAGTACAGCGTCCAGGCGTCCTGTGGGAATCGTCTTGCGCCACTCGTCCTCTGCACGCTTGTAGTTGTGCAGTGCCAGAAGTCCCGCGTGCCAGTGCTCGGGAAAGCGGACCGTGCGGAAGTCCTCGATCCATGGCTCCGCGACATCGGCCAGGTGGTAGGCGGCTCGGCGGATCTCTCTGTACATCGTGGTTCTCCTGTGCAAGGGAGTGGAGCCCGCGCGGGTTGGCGGGGCGTCGACTCCACACCTATGGGTGGGTGCAAGCGATGGCAGATCGGATCAGGGAGGATCAGTGCGCAGTGGGCCGAGGCGATCCAAGGGCACACAGCGCCTCGTACAGAGGGCGATAGAGGAGCCTGACCAGCGAGGGATCGGCCGGGTCCGGGAAGGCGCCGGGACCCCCATCGGGTGCGAAGTATGGGGCGAGTACGTCTCGCAGTCGGACAAGGAGCCCCGGGTCATTGAGCCAGCGCGGGCGCCGGTTCAGCGGCAGGGTGCGGGCCTGCGCGGCAGCGAGCCGGGGAGCGAAAGCTGCGTCGACGAACACCACCCGCGCGGGTACGCCGCCACGCACCAGGCGGCCGATCACCTGCCAGATGGTGACGAGTTGGTCCCAGGCAAAGGATTCCTTCTCGGCGTCGGAAAGTACGGAGTAGATGTAGGGGCGTGACAGCAGATGCCGCCACACTCCGCGCGCCGTCGTGCGGAAGGCACCTCCCGCCTCGTTCAGACCGTCGGCCTTTCCGACCAGTTCGCTGAAGGTTCCCTGTGGCAGACCGGGCTGGTCCCGTACGAAGCGCGCCGCCCAGTCGTTGATGGCGAAGACGGCGAGGGACAGGTCGTCAGGGCGTGGGTGGGGCCGGACGAGGAAGAACACCGTCCCGAAGGCTGCTACCCGTTCCTCCCCGGGGCGCTGGGGAACCGTGAGAATGTTGTGCCCGCGCTCGACCGCCAGGAGCGGAGCCACCAGGAGTTCGGCGTCCGGGTCGTCCGCGAAGGAGGCGAGGTCACCTCGGCGTACAGCACTAGCCCGGAACGCCTTCCCGCCGGCCGGGAGGTCACCGTCGACGGCGCTTTCGAGCTCGGCGTCGTCGGCGGCGAGGACCCGCACCCTGCCGTGCCAGCGCGGAATCTCGTCCAGGAGGTCCGCTGTCACCGAGGCCTCCCGGTAGCTGCCGACGAGCAGCAGCGCCCGTCGGCGGCGCTCGTCCGGGATCTGGGCGAGTTCAAGCTGCAGAGGGCCGGCGCTTCCGTCGCGTCCGGTCCGCGCCAGCTTGTGCACTAGAAGGCGGAGCACGTCCTCCCTCTTCTCGGGGTCCTGTCCCGACAGACGGATCGGGACCCCCGCGTCGTCGTACAGGAACTCGGTGCGGAACTCGGTGTCGCGAATGGAGTCCAGCTCTTTTTGTTGCGGCTTGAGGACAGCCTGTACAGGAGCGAGCACATGGGCGCGAGTGGACGTGCCCGCCCAACTGGTGCCGGACATCAGCAGTACGTGAGGGCCTGGAGCGTCTTGCCCGGGGTCTGAGCCGAGCTGCGGCAGGGACAGCAGGAGTTCACGGCCCACGCCCGCACACCGGAAGAAGCGCAGGGTGCCTGTGCGCTGACCGTCCCGGCCCTGAGGGTTGCCTCGCTCATCCAGCAGGTACTGGAAGCCGAGGACGTTGCCCATCGGCGCCTCGGGGAGCAGGGGTGCGTAGTCGAGTGGTGGACGCCGGGTCAGTTCGTGACCGCCTGGGTCGAGCCTCAGGGCTGCTTCCACCTGCGGCCACAGAAAGGTGACGCGGTCCAGGCGCTGGTGAAGTGCGGCAAGGATGAGAGTGAACTCCAACCGCTGTGCGTTGAGTTCAAGCCACTCCTCTGTGAATGGGGTGTCTCTCGAAGCGGCCCCCTTCCCCTTGGGGGACGAGGGTGTCGCGTGCTGGCCTGACCCTGGCGCTCCGTCGAGAAGGGTGGCCAGAAGAGCACGGACTCGCTTGCGTGTCTGTTTTCCGTTGAGGGTGTGCAGAAGGTCTTGGGTGAGGCGGACCAGAGCGTCTGTGGCGGTCCCGTAAGCTCCGCGGTCGCCCAGCGGGTCGTCACGGAAGGCGTCGAACAGGTCGTTCACTTCCTTGCGGCGAGCCGCCCAGGACACGGTGGAGGCGGTGGCATCGGTCCGAGGTGTCGCTGTGCCGAGACCTTCCTCGTCCTCGTAGAGCTCGGCTTCGTCCTTCACGTCGACGCCGGATCCGTCGCTCTGATCGCTGTGGAGTTGATCGTTCGGGACGGCGGGAAGGGAGCGCAGTGGGTACCAGGCCTGGAGCAGCTTTTCCTGAAGCGTCCAGGCGCTGAAGTAGTCGATCTGCGCCCAGTCCCTCAGGTTTTTGTCCCCGATCAGCATGGCGTAGAGCCGGTCGGTGGCGGAGCCCACCACGTCCAGGGCAGCGGACCAGCGCTCGACGTCCTGATCGGACAGTTGCAGCCTGCCTTGGCCGGCCAGCTCGGCAATCTCGTGCGTCTGGAGCTGGTCGAGCCAGGATTCGGGTCCCGTGGTCACCAGGGTGGCTGAAGGCGCAAACATCTGGTCGAGTTGCATCTGGACCCGGTCGGCCTCGTCGACGATCACGATGTCGCTGCGCAGGCAGGCGAGTTCCAGGTAGCGGAGGCGCTCGGCGTTGAGCTGGCGTGGCACCGCCGTCTGGACCAGGCTTGCCGGGTTGGCCACCCAAATGAGCGCGTCCACGAGCTCGCGGGTCGCAGAGTGCCGCGGGCAGGCGCTCCAGAGCGGGCAGGCATGGGGATTCCGCAGTTCTTCGGCATCGGTCGGCTCAGCGCTTCGGTTGTCGGCCTTCGCGCCGCGGGCCTGCTTCAGTTCCCGGGTGACGCGCACTGCGGCGGATTCGGATTCCTCGGCACCGGCGGTCTGCCGGTGCACGGGGTGGAGACCACCGCAGGGCGCGTCGGCGAAGCGAAGGGGTTCGACCGCGTCCAGGCCTCGTAGGGCGTCCAGGGGGCAGGCCGTACTGAGATGAGCGAAGGCCTGGCTGGTGTGGGCCAACAGGGAGTGCGCGCCTCGTGCGGCAAGTCGGCGGTGGAGGCGCTGGGTGTGCTGCTGCCGGGTGGTGCCGCCCTGGACCAGCGAGGCACTCAGCCCGAGGCCCCGGAACAGCTGCGTCAGCGTGAGCTGTTCGGCGACGTCACCGACGACCAGTGTCGTGCGCAGCTTCTTGCTGTGCGCCCAGACGGCTAGCAGCGTCATCAGGGTGGACTTTCCGGCACCGACCATGCCCACCAGATGGGTGAGCTGGTCGAGGGGCAGGGCGTCTGCCTTCTCGAAGGCCGTCCCCTCCGCCGTACGCGTGTCGAGGTCGAGTCTGGTCAGCCGCTCGGCCCAGTTACCGGGCTTGAGTCCACGGCGGTGCTCCTCCTGGTCCATCCACTTGGCGGTGTCCGCGAGTTCGGCGAGGGGAACGGTGAGCGGATCGCTCGATGCACTCACCGCATGGCTGCTGTCCTGACTGCCAGAGCCCGGGCGTCCCGCCGCGATGTCGTGACCATGTGGGGGTTCGAGGACCAGCTCGGCCGGCACCGTGACGGAGGCATGTCGGCGCCGCTCCATGAACCGGTGTGTGCCTTCCTCCGCCTGCGGGAGCAGGTTCGTCGAGAAGTCCGGGATCCTGCCGAGTGCGGCGTCGTACACGGCGAAGCGGTGTGCCGCCACGGGCGGGCTGACGCGCCGCGCAGGGCCGTTGCCAGGCGGAACGCGGTAGGCGCGAAGCCGCTCGGGCAGCTCGAGGTAGGCCTCCAGGCTCTGCTCCCACATGCGCCGTCGGCGCAGCGGCCACAACAGGTGCCGTGCGGCGGTCAGCGCAAGCTGGTCGGCGGGGCTGGTGGCGAGGCCGGACGCCTGGGCGAACGGATATCCGCCGAGGAGCACCCACACCCCGTCGGAGGCGCGGCTGGCGTCCAGTCTTTCGAGCAGCCGTAGGCCGAGTTCGACCTGGCAGAGCAGCGCGGGCTTCGTGGCCGCATGCTCCTGGGGCCAGGGCCGGAGGTCACTGGCCAGCTGCTGGTACCAGCTGCTGCGATCACGCATGGTCGGCTCCGTTCCTTGTCGTCGCGAGCGGTGAGATGCGGGCCTGGTGCCCGTGTTCGCCGCGCAGCCGCGCTCGTGCAGCCTTCTTCAGGTGGTCGTCCGTGAGCAGGCGCAAGCCACCTGCGTGTACGGGGCGCTCCTGCGCGAAGCGGTCGAGATAGTCACGGCGCGTCTCCACCCTGAAACGCGGTACGACCCAGCAGGCCTCGTCATAGGGCGGATCGGGCCGCACGGCCTGGGCCGCCCTGCCGAGAAAACCGGGATGGGCCCAGTCCTTGACGTCGACCGCCCAGACGTGGTCATCGGGGAAGACGATCCTGAGGTCGTATGCGTCGTAGCCGGGCCACATCTCGATGGCAAGCCCCAGGCCCCGCAGCGCTCGCTCGAGATCGACCTCCGCCCTCCCTGGCCCCGTCACGAACTGGCGTAGAGGGCGGCGTAGTTGGCGGATGTTCCCGACTTCGGCGGCTACCAGGAGACGGCCGCGCGGCGGAGTGCCCTGGTGTCGGCACTGGTCCCGTTCGCACCACCATCCGCCTTCAGTCAGAGGGGTCAGCAGCGTCAGGCATCGGTCGCAGGTGAGATAAGCGCCATTCTTGCGGTAGCTGACCGGGACGGGGGCGTAGATCTCCTCGATCAGAAACTGGACCGGATCGAGGTAGAGATCACTGCTGATCTCGGCCCAATCCGCCTCCGTCAGTACGGGGCGCATGACGAGCAGTCGTCGGAACGCGGTGTAGGACTCGGGCGACGACGCGTCGCGACAGGCGCGCATGGCCTCGTGGATCACCAGCCGGTCGTACTGCCGTCCTGTGCTGTCTCCGAGCCCCTTGACGGCCAGCTCGTGACAGAGCTGCGTCGGCTCGCCCGAGTCCACGTCGATCAGTCGGTCCCCGGTGGTGAACAGCCCGTCCGGCAACCGGTCGAGCGGCCAGCTGCCCAAGGGGCGGGTGCGGGACCAATGGATCAGCTCGGGCAGCCCGGACGGTGGCCGGGCCCCGGTCCGCAGACATGCCAGCACCAAGGCGTCCAGGGCTCTCTGGGCCTCGGCGGGGTAGGGCAACGTGAACGCGTCGAGCCGTACGACCCCATCGAGCCGTACGACGGCGGTGGCAATGTCACGCAGCAGCGCGACGTCGGGGTTCCCCAGCCAGTCCGGCACGGGCGACTGGTCAGACACCGCAACTCCTTTGATCGGCTTCCGGTACCGGTGTGGGGGCACTGGGGCTGGCCGGGTGGTCGGCCACGTATGCGGTGCCCGGCTTGCACCAGGTACGTGCCTGGCAGCTGTGGCAATGCCGACCGGTCCTCGGTTCGTACGACGTGTCGCTCAGGAAGGGCTGTGCGAGCTGGGTGATGACCTCGCGCGCCTCGGCGACGTTCTCGGGCCGGCTCGGGTCGATCCGCTCCAGGAGACTGGCCCCCCGCTCTTCTCGCAGCAACTCGAACTCGACCCAGGAGCGTCGAGGATCGACGTCCAGCGCGCCCGCGGAGAACAGCAGTACCCCCAGGGCCAGTTGGGGATAGGACCGCAGCAGCGAACGCCCTTCCCACAAAGGCCGGGAGGACGTCTTGGTCTCCCGCCAGATCCACCGGCCGCGGTACGAGTACAGCAAGTCGGGTACGGCCAGGACGACGACGTCGAGCTCGGGCACGTACGCGGTCACCCGGTGCTGGACGAGGACCTTCTCGTCCGGCCCGATCCCGTTCAGCGGGCACAGCGACCGGTGTTCCTCCATCATGCGCACCGCGATGTCGGTGAGCGGAGGATCCAGGGCGAAGCCCGGTGGCATCGAGGATTCATCGGGTGCCGGCAGATCGCGGCAGCCCGTGGCCGGGGAAGCCATGTGTCGCTTATTGAGCCAGGCGTCCACGGCCCGACCCCGGCGTGCCCCGTCATTCTCCGGCGTCAGGTCGTCCAGGTGCAGCTGCCGTACGAGGTGGTACTGGGCTGGGCATTCACCGTGCAGCCTCAGGTCCCAGGCCGAGACCGAGCGGCGGCTGTGCGTCGGCGCCGCGGGAGCCGCACCCCACAGGCCGGGAGTTCGGCGCAGCGACGAGCACCGGCTGATCGCCTTGCACTCGACGCAGCTCGCCCCCGGCCGCGTACCGTCTCCGGTCACGGCCTCGCGGAAGGCGGGGGCCGCGTCGGCTGCGAATCGCTCGCGCACCACTGCCTGGTCCCAGTCGAGCAGCGGAGTGATACTGCCGTCCGCACAGCCGAAGTCGAACACCCGGACGTGGTAAGGCAGTCGGCTGTCGGCAGTGGCGGTCTCCGGCGGTTCGGTTCCGCGGCGGCGGCGGCGCGTGGGCGCGCCCTGCGCCATGACGTACGCGATGGCCGCCTTCTCTGCGGCGGCCCGATCGGATTTTGCCCGCCCGAGGGAGGGGATCCACAGGTCCCGTACGGAGCCATCGGCGGAGGCGTACTGGCGGCCCCAGGTCGTGTGCTCGTACTGCGCCGCTCCGCGCGCGTCCAGGGCCTGCCGCTTCGCGGTCCGCGCCGTCCAGCTCAGCCGGACAGGGTCCGTCGGGGGGAGCCCTTCCGCCCGTGCCGCCCGCTGCTCCGCGCTCCGGGCTGCGACGTACCGCTCGAACGTCTCGACGGTCCACGCCAACAGGGCGGGGTGAGGGGGCGCGCCGCGACCGCGGGCAGGGCCACCGTGCCGGCGGAGTTCATCGAGTACCCGCTGGAGTGGCCAGCCCTCGTGCTCCCACAGGTCCAGCGCGGCGAAGAGAGGTCCCGGCCCGAAGCCCTCGATGGGAGAGGGCCGAAACGGCACAGGTGGTTCGGCCACCAGCAGCGGCCGCGCAACCGTACGCAGATGTGTGGGGCAAGCCGTCGGGTCGGGACGAGCCATCCGGGAGCTCACCTTGACCAGCCATGCGTGACCGGCGGTCCCGGGCGGATTCTGCATCATTCCCCCTGGCAAGGGCGGGCATGGGTGGGAATCTACTCGGAAGCGTCAGCCGCCGAGTACGCATTCAGCATGGCATACATCTGTGAACTAAGTCCACGTACACATCAACACGTTGCCCATTCACGCTACGCTAAGGGGCGCCAGGCAGTAGAGGCGTACAGAGGGGCGCAGCGATGGACGCGGGTTCACAGGCGATCCGGACGGGCGAGGTCGTCGGCGGGCGCTACCGACTGGTCGAGTCGATCGGCAAAGGCGGCATGGCCCAGGTCTGGCGCGCCACCGATCTACTGACCGGGCAGGACATCGCGGTCAAGTTCCTGCGGCCCGACTCCGAGGACCTCCAGCAGCTCGACACCCACGAACAGCTGGCCGAACTCGACATGCTCCGCGCGCGGTTCCGCCGCGAGGGAATCCTTCTGGGGCGCCTGGACCACCCCGGCATCCCCGAGCTGTACGACCAGGGGTCGCACCAGTCCATGCCGTATCTCGCGATGCGTCTCGTGACAGGTGTGACGCTGCACAGGTTTCTGGGTCGGCATGCCCCACTGCCCCTCAGCGTGGCGGTCGCCGTGGCCGTGCAGACGGCGGACGCGCTGTCCTGTGCCCACACGCTTCCCGTGGTGCACCGGGACCTGAAGCCGCAGAACATCATGATCTCCGAAGAGGGCGTGGTGGCCCTTCTCGACTTCGGCATCGCCAAACCGCTGGGCATGGGCGTCACCCAGTACACGCGGCACGGCTCGACGCTCGGCAGCCGCGGCTATCAGGCACCCGAACAGATCCTGGAGAAAGAGCCCACCACCCGCACGGACATCTACTCCTTCGGCTGTGTCTGCTACGAGCTCTTCGCCGGCCGACCACCCTTCGTCACGGAAGGGACGAAGGGTCTGATCGAGCAGCATCTGCACGCGGACGCGCTGCCGCCCAGTCTGTACTCCGCCACCGTTCCCGAGGCTCTGGATCAACTGGTGCTCGACATGCTGGCCAAGGACCCCGAGGAACGCCCCACCATTGATGAAGTCCTCGAAGCGCTGCGCCCGTTGGCGCCAAGACCGGGTGCTCCCGAACCTCGGCCCAGGCCGCACCCCGACCCGACCGCACCCATCCGGCACCCCCAGAACGGACCGGCCGAACGGCAGCCCCAGGCGCCCGCCTCGTCCGACTCCTGCGCGGACGAAGAATGGCTGGACGCACGCACCGTCGAGCAGCTCTGCGACAAGGCCGAGCACGAGATCCAGGAAGACGATCCGGACGAAACGGTACGCCACCTCGCGGAACTCGCGGACCGAGCACGCACGGAGTGGGGATCGCGGCGCCCCTTGGTGCGCCGGATCTGGGAGCTGGCCGCCGAGGGGCTGCGCCTGACCGGTGACTGCGGTGGCGCGGCCCGGCTCTA
>NZ_JBEOWS010000227.1:0-15809 GCF_040296125.1 Streptomyces sp. NPDC002265
GGGGCCGGCCCCGGGAACGGGGTCGCCCCCGGCCCGGGCCGCCGGGACGGACCGCCGCACCGGTGCCGGCCGCACCCCCAGCCGCGACACGTCCCCGTCCAGCCGCGGGAACAACTCCGTGTCCGTCACCTTCAGTTCGGGCCCGAACAGGGTCGAGAGGGCCGGTCTGGCCTGTCCCGTCTGGAGGGAGACGACCTCCCGCAGCACACCCGTCAGCTGCTCCGCCATCTCCTGCGCGGACGCGAACCGGCGTGCCGGGTCGGGGTCGGTGGCGCGCACCAGCAGCCGGTAGAACGACTCGTACCGGCGGAAGACCTCGATGTTGTCGGGGTCGGGCAGGGAATCCACGAACACGCTCGTGTAGCCCTGGAAGTCGAAGGTGAGGACGGCGAGGGTGCGGCCCACCGTGTACAGGTCGCTGGCCACCGACGGGCCGACGTCCGCCACCTCCGGCGCCTGGTAGCCCACGGTGCCGTAGATGGCCGACTCCTCGTCGTCCACCCGGCGCACCGCGCCCATGTCGATCAGCTTGAGCTGGTCCTCGGTCTGGATCGCGTTGTCGACCTTGAAGTCGCAGTACAGCAGGTTGCGGCTGTGCAGATGGCCGAGGGCCTCCAGCGCCTCGATGCCGTACGCGCACGCCTGCTCCACCGGCAGCGGGTCGCGCTTGCCGTCGGCGGTGCGCCGATCGTTGGCGATCTCCTTCAGCGACTTGCCGCCGACGTACTCCATCACGATGTACCCGTCCAGCGATCCCGTGCGCTGGTCCAGGTGCTCCACGAAGTTGTAGATCCGCACGATGTTGGCGTGCTCGATCTCGGCGAGGAAGCGCCGCTCGGCGACCGCCGCGGCCAGGGCGTCCTCGTCGCCGGTGTCCAGCAGGCCCTTCAGTACGACCCAGCGGTCCGCCACCGCGCGGTCCACGGCCAGATAGACCCAGCCGAGACCGCCGTGCGCCAGGCAGCCCATGACCTCGTACTGGCCGTGCACGATGTCACCGGTGTGCAGCTTCGGGACGAACGAGTAGGGGTGCCCGCACTTGGTGCAGAACCCCTCCGTACGCCCGGGCCGGTCGCCGCGCGAACGCCCCACCGGCGCACCGCAGTCGGAGCGCGAGCAGAACCGCTTGCGCTCGGGCACCTCCGGGTTCTCCAGGACCATCGCCCGTGGGTCGGGCCGCGGCACCTGCGGCACCGCGACCAGCCCGGCACCGAGCCGGCTGCGCGCCGAACTCCCGGTGCCGGAACCGGAACTGCGCACCGACACCGAGCGGCCCGAGGTCCGGCCCGACACCGAGCGCGAGAGCCGCCCGGAGACCGAGCGCCGCGACCTCGACGACTGCGACGACGTGCGCGTACTGCCGCCCGCGCCCGCACCGGTGCGCGAACTGCCGCTGCCCGCCGAACCCTTGCCGCCGATCGCGCCGGACGCGGCTCCCGCCGGGACGACCGGGGCGAGACCGCAGGTGCCGCAGTACAGCTCGCCGCCGCCCATGTCCTCGTACGACCCGTCGCAGCCCGGCCGCTGACACGCCTGACCTGCCTGACTCATGGCTACTGCTCCCCCCTGTGGTCCTGCGGTCCACGCTGCTGCGCCGCGCGCGGGACACCGAGCAGCTCGACGACCGCGTGCTGGTAGCGCAGGACGGCCTGCTCGGCGACACGCAGGTCGCAGGGCGCGCTCCACAGCATGCGGCGGGCCGCGTCGTACCGCTCGATCAGGAACGGGTCCTCCGCCAGGCCGTGCCGGGCGACCTTCGCCCGGTAGGCGTCGAGGCGGCCGCGCAGCTCCGCGCGGACCGCCAGGGGCGCGGTGACCGCCGTCAGCGACTCACGGGCGCGCAGCAGCTCGTCCTCGGCCCGCTGCTCCAGGGACTCCAGCAGCGGTGACAGCCGGTTCCACTGGCCGCGCCTGCGGTACTCGGCGGCCGTCGCCAGCTGTTCCTGGAGCACGGTCGGCGGTCCGCCGACCACCGGCACCTCGGTGGCGGCGATCTTCGCGAGGACCTCGCCGCGCGCGGTGCGCGCCTCGGCCAGCGTGCGGTCCGCGCGGGAGAGCACGTCGCGCAGTCTGACCAGCCGCTGCTCGGCGTCCTGGCGGACCGTCAGTACGGCGTCGATCTCGCGGCGCACGTCCTCCAGCGCGCGCGCCTCCCGGTCGTACACGGCCGTGTCGGGCCGGCCGCCGCCCGGGGCCGAACTGCCCTGCGTCGGGAGCCAGTAGGCGAGCGGGTCGGACACCACCTGCTCGCGCAGGGCGGTCAGGGTGTGGGTGATCCGCTCCAGGTCGTCGCCCGCCGGGTGCTCGCCGGGGCGTACGCCCACGGAGTGCGCGAGCTTGCGGGTGCGCTGGAGCTCCGCGGCCAGTAAATCGATCCGGGCGGGCAGCGCCGACCAGACCGCGTCGGCGGCGACGACCATGTCCAGCGAGGACGCGTACAGCTCGTTCATCCGCTCCACGAGCGTGACGAGCGAGAAGCTCTCGCTGAGCCGGCCCGGACCGGACAGCGTCGGCGCGTTCGCCGTGGCCGTCGCGCTGCCGGCGATCGTGACGCACTCGCCGCGCAGCAGTTCGGTCAGCTCCACCAGGTCCTCGCGGCTGGACCAGCGGCGGCGGGAGCGGATCTCCCGGGCGGAGCGCAGCGCGTCCGTGTAGGCGTCGAAGTACGCCCACAGCAGCGTGATCGACGCCTCCGCGGACGTCCAGCGCTCCCGGGTGGTCCCGGTGAGCGCGGCGCCTTCGAGGAGCCTGCGGCCCGCGTGGTCCTGGAGGGCGAGCAGCGAGGTCTCGATCGCCTCGTGCTCGGCGCCGAGCCGCGCCAGCGCACGGTCCACCTCGTCCCGGTCCATCACCGGCCCGGCGGGGTCCGTGACGCCCATCGATCACCTCTCGCTGCTGAATAGGGTTTCGGGTCTGCTGCTGCCTTCGTGGTCCTCGTGGTGTCCGTCGGCGTGCGGTCAGCTCGTGCGCAGGTACTGCGGTGCGGGCGGCCTCGACGCCGTCGCGTCCTTGCCCAGTGTGGCCGACAGCCAGGTGTCGTACGACGCCTGCCAGCCGTTGCCGCTGTAGCCGACCAGGATCTGGTTGACGCGGCGCACCAGGTCGTCGGCGTCCTGCCGCATCGCCACGCCGTAGTACTCCGTGGTGAAGGGGGCGCCCTTCAGCTCGACCGTGGGGTCCTGGGCGGCCTGGCTGGCGGCGAGCGCGCCGTCGGTGACCACCGCGTCGACCTCGCCGAGCTGGAGGCGGACCAGGCAGTCGAGCTGGTTGGGGACGGTGGTGGAGATGTCGACGGAGGAGGCGAGACGGCCCGCCTTCTTGTCCTCGTCGAGTTTGGTGTACGCGGTGGAGGACGCCGCCGTGCAGATCTTCTTCCCGGCCAGCGTGCTGTTGTAGCCCGTGATCGTCGACGACTTGGGGGCCAGGACCTGCTGGCCGGTCTTGAAGTAGGGCGCGGAGAACGCCACGTCCTTCAGCCGGTCGCAGTTGATGGTCATCGTGCGCACGATCATGTCGACCCGGCCGTCCTTGATCGCCGGTATGCGCTCGTTGGTGGGGATGGCCTTGAACTGGACCGCGTTTGGGTCGCCGAGGATGTCCTGGGCGATCCGGTGCACCAGGTCGATGTCGAAGCCCTCCAGCGCGGAGCCCTGGTTGTTCGGGTCCCGGTAGCCCCAGCGGTAGCTGTTCTGGTCGACGCCGACGATCAGCTTGCGCTTCTCGCCGGTGCGCTTCTTGACGGCCTCGATGGTGGCACCGTCCGCACCCGAAGGCGGCAGCGTCTGCTTCTCCGGGTCCGTGCAGTTCCCGGCCCGCATCTGCTCGCCGGTGGCGAGGCCGGGCCCGCCCAGGCCGACACCGTCGTCGTGGTGCTGCCGGACCAGCGGCAGCAGCAGGACGAACGTCAGGGCCAGGGCGCAGACGACCGCCATCGCGCCCACCCCGCCCCAGCCCTTCAGGCCGGCCCGCACTCGTCGCACATGCATCGTCACGCCCCCTCTCACCGGTACTCCGACAGCCTGCGCCCGATGCCGACCACCGCGCCCGCCGCACCCAGCACGGCCAGTACGGCGGCGCCCAGCGGCAGTCCGCTCATCGCGCCCAGGCCGTCGCCCGCCGCCTGCCGGAACTCGCTCTGCTCGTGGTCGAGGGCGCGGGCGAGGTTGGCGTCGACGCTGTCGAAGCACTCGCCGGTGGCGCCCTTGTCGCCGATCACCCGGTCCAGCGCCTGCTGGTAGTTGCCGTTCTCGTCCTGCTCGCGGGCGGCGGCGTGGCGCTTCTTCCACTCCGTCATGTTGGCGACTGCCGCGGTGACCGGCTCGGCGCCCTGGTGGTCGTCGGCGAGCGTCCGGGCCAGCGCCAGACCCTTGCCGAGGGCGGTCATGTCCTCGGTGAAGTCGTGGTCGTAGACGTCGACCGTGCTGTCGCCCACCTTGACCGTCTCGGCGCCGCGGGCCACCAGGGTGAGGTTCTCGTTGCCCCGTGCCTTGAGGGAGGCGATCCGGGCGTCGTGCAGCACGTTCAGCGAGCGGACGCCGTGGTCGTAGGACTCGTTCAGCTGCGCGCGGGCCACGCCGTGGCCGACGACGAGCCAGAGCAGCACGACGGCCGCGGTGGCCGTGGCCGCCACCAGACCGTGGTTCAGCACCCGGTTGGTGCGGCGGTAGTTGCGGTGCTGGACCCAGCCGAGCGCGGCCAGGGCGAGGACGCCCAGGGCGATCGCCGCCCAGGGGTAGGGCGTGGCACGCGCGTAGTCGTCGCCGAGGCGGCGGTTCTCCTTGGTGTAGAGGTCCTGCGCCGCCGGGAGCATCTCGCCCTGCATCTTCTCGTTCGCGTACCGCAGATAGGCGCCGCCGACCGGGAAGCCCTGCCGGTTGTACGTACGGGCGCGCTCCACCAGGCCCTTGTACTCCGGCAGCAGGATGTTCAACCTGGTGATGGTCGCCGCGGCGGGGGAGCCGGGGTCGGAGCTCCCGGCCGCCTTGACCAGTCCCGCGGCGGCGGTGTCGATGTCCTGCTCGTACCGCTTGCGGGAGGCGGCCGTCTCCTGGCCGCCGGCCAGGAAGCCGCTGGAGGCAGCGGTGTTGGCGTCGGCGAGCGAGCGGTAGATGTCGGCGGCCGCGGCGGTGAGCGGCTGGCTCTTGTGCAGGACGTCGTCGGCCGCGGCCGTGCGGTCGGTCATCTGCCAGGCGGTGACCGCGCCGAAGGCGACGACGAGGACGGCGATAAGGGCACCGAGGATGCGCAGCCGGCCCGGTTCGGTGGTGGCGGCGGTGCGCAGCCGGTCGACGCCCTCCACGAACGCGGTGGCCCGCGGCGGCGGCGCGGCGGCCGCGGACCGGTCGGCGGCCCCGGGCCGGAGCGCTGCCTGGTGAGGTACCACCGGCGTCGCGGGCATGCCCGAACTCGGCGGTGCCGCACTGCCCTTCGGTGCCTGAGTCACTGCTGACCTCCCCCGTGGTCATCCGTCGACGCCAGTATCACTGCCGGGACCGACATCCGCACCGGGTCTTCGCCGGATCTTGATCGGATCGCAGCGCAAGACCCGGGTCCCGCGTCGCGACCCGTCCGGACCCCCGCACCCTCTGCCCATGAATACGCCGTGGGAATCTGTTCGGTTCCCGGACCCGCGGGCCGTCGGGGGCACCGCCCGTCTCACGGCGCGTAGTGGGCCCGCAGCCTCTCCCGCGCCCCGGCCGGCGCGTCCAACCGGTCCAGGCCCAGCAGCGCCGCCCCCAGCACCGGCGGCGCCGTCACCACCCGCGCCACCGCCTTCGGCGCCCGGGCGGCGAGCAGCTCCCGTACGGCGTCGTCGAGCAGGGCGTGGCCCGCGGCCAGGACACCGCCGCCCAGCAGGACCGGAGTCTCCTCCTCCAGCAGGCCCAGACGGGTCAGCGCGACGGTGGCCATGGACACGATCTCCTCGGCCAGACGGTCCACGACCGAGCGGGCCACCGCATCGCCCCCGGCGGCCGTGGCGAACAGCACCGGGGTCAGCTCGTGGCGGCGGTGCTGGGCGACCCGCTCCAGGTGCAGCGCCTCGATCAGCGCGTACATGGAGTCGAGGCCGAAGTGCGCGGGCAGGGCCCGCGCCAGCTCGGTGGGGACGCCGCGCCCGTCCTCGGCACGCGCCGCGTGCCACAGGGCCTCCTCCGCCAGATGCCAGCCGCCGCCCCAGTCGCCGGAGACCCGGCCGAGCGCCGGGAAGCGGGCGGTGCGGCCGTCGGGGTGCATGCCGACGCAGTTGATGCCGGCGCCGCACACCACGGCGACGCCCCGCGGCTCGGCCACTCCCGCCCGCAGGATCGCGAAGGTGTCGTTGCGGACGTCCACCGACGCGCCCCACGCGCGCGCGTGCAGCGCGGCGGCCAGCTGCTCCTCCTCCACCGGCAGGTCGGCGTTGGCCAGGCAGGCCGACACCTGCCGCACCTCGCCGACGCCCGCCGCCGCGTACGCCCGGCCGACCGCCTCCGCCAGGACGTCCACCGCCGCCCGCACGCCCACGACGGGCGGCCGGAACCCGCCGCCGCGGGCGGTGCCGAGGACGGTCCCGTCGGCCGCCACGACCGCCACGTCGGTCTTGCTGTTGCCGGCGTCGATGGCGAGGACGCTCGCGGTCAGGCCCACGCGAGGTGCTCCCGGTTGTGTGCGATCAGCCGGTCGGTGAGGGTCTCGGCGTACGCGTACTGGCCGATGAGGGGGTGGGCCAGCAGGGCCCGGAAGACCCGGTCCCGGCCGCCGTGCAGGGCGGCCGCCAGGGCCAGGTCCTCGTACGCCGTCACGTTCGCCGTCAGCCCCGCGTACAGCGGGTCCAGCGGCGCGACCGGCAGCGGGGCCGCGACCTTCGGGCCGACCGCGGCCTGCACCTCGATCACCGCGTCCGCCGGGAGGAACGGCAGCGTGCCGTTGTTGAGGGTGTTGACCACCTGGTACGGGCTGCCCGCCCCGCCCAGCAGTGCCGCCGCGAGGTCCACCGCCGCCTCGGAGTAGTAGGCGCCGCCCCGCCGGGCGAGCAGCTCGGGCTTCTCGTCCAGGGCCGGATCGGCGTACATCGCCAGCAGTTCCCGTTCCATCGCGGCCACTTCGGCCGCCCGCGACGGCTTCGTCCGCAGCTCCCGTACCACCTCGTCGTGCGCGTAGAAGTAGCGCAGGTAGTACGAGGGGACGACGCCCAGCCGGTCCAGGAGCGGGCGGGGCAGTCGCAGGTCGGCGGCGATCGCCTCGCCGTGCTCGGCCAGCAGCGCGGGCAGCACGTCCGCGCCGTCCGGGCCGCCGAGCCGGACCGAGGTCTCCCAGGTGAGGTGGTTGAGGCCGACGTGGCCGAGGTGCAGATCGGCGGGGGCGACGCCGAGCAGCGCGGCGAACTTCCGCTGGAGGCCGATCGCCACGTTGCACAGACCGATCGCCTTGTGCCCGGCCTGGAGCAGGGCCCGGGTCACGATGCCGACCGGATTGGTGAAGTCGATGATCCAGGCGCCGGGGTTGGTCCTGCGGACCCGTTCGGCGATGTCCAGGACCACCGGCACCGTGCGCAGCGCCTTGGCCAGGCCGCCCGCGCCCGTGGTCTCCTGGCCGACGCAGCCGCACTCCAGCGGCCAGGTCTCGTCCTGTTCGCGGGCCGCCTGTCCGCCGACGCGCAGCTGGAGGAGGACGGCGTCGGCGCCGTCGACGCCCGCGTCCAGGTCGGAAGTGGTGATGATCCGGCCCGGGTGGCCCTGCTTGGCGAAGATGCGCCGGGCCAGCGCGCCGACCGGCTCCAGCCGGTCCGCCGCCGGGTCGACCAGCACCAGTTCCTCGACGGGCAGGGTGTCGCGCAGACGGGCGAAGCCGTCGACGAGTTCGGGGGTGTAGGTCGAGCCGCCGCCGACCACGGTGAGTTTCACGAGTAGTTCAGCCCTTCACTCCGGTGAGGGTGACGCCCTCGACGAACGCCTTCTGGGCGAAGAAGAACACGAGGATCACGGGGGCCATGACCAGCACGGTGGCGGCCATGGTGAGGTTCCAGTCGGTGTGGTGGGCGCCCTTGAAGGACTCCAGGCCGTACGACAGGGTCCAGGCGCCGGGGTTCTCGGACGCGTAGATCTGCGGTCCGAAGTAGTCGTTCCAGGCGTAGAAGAACTGGAAGAGCGCCACCGCGGCGATGCCCGGCTTCGCCATCGGGACGACGACCCTCAGCAGGGTGCGCAGCTCGCCGCAGCCGTCCACCCTGGCCGCGTCCACGTACTCGTTCGGGATCGTCGTCAGGAACTGGCGCAGCAGGAAGATGGAGAACGCGTCGCCGAACGCCATCGGGATGATCAGCGGCCACAGCGTGCCCGAGAGCCCGAGCTGTTTCGCCCAGAAGAGGTACATCGGGATGATGACGACCTGCGGGGGCAGCATCATCATCGAGATCACCAGCATCAGCGCCAGATTCCGGCCGCGGAAGCGGAACTTGGCGAGGGCGTACGCGACCGGGAGCGACGACACGACCGTCAGGACGGTGCCGGCACCGGCGTAGAGCAGGGTGTTGCGCCACCAGGTCAGGAAGCCGGGAGTGTCGAAGACCTTCCGGTAGTTGGCCCATTCCCAGGTGTGCGGGACCAGGTCCCGGCTCAGTGCCTGGGTGTCGCTCATCAGCGAGGTCAGGAACACGAACACGAACGGCAGGACGAAGAACAGGGCGGCCGCGACCCCGAGGGCGTGCACGGCGACCCACTCCAGCACCGCCCGGCGCCGGGCGGTGCGCCCGGCCGGCGTGACGGGAGCCGTCAGCCCGACCGGCTTGTCGAGTACTTGGGCCATGGTCAGTCACCTGCCTGGACGAGACCGCCGCGGCGCCGCATCAGGAACGCGGTGAACACCATCGACAGGGCGAAGAGGACCAGCGCCACCACGCATGCGGAGCCGTAGTCGAAGCGCTGGAAACCGAGGTTGTAGACGAGCTGGGGAAGGGTGAGCGTCGACTTGTCCGGGTAGCCGGGCTCGAACTGGGTGCCCGCGCCCTGGATGACGCCCGAGGCGACCTTCCCCGCGATCAGCGGCTGCGTGTAGTACTGCATGGTCTGGATGACCCCGGTGACCACGGCGAACATCACGATGGGGGAGATGTTCGGGAGCGTGACGTAGCGGAACCGCTGCCACGCCGAGGCCCCGTCCAGCTCGGCCGCCTCGTACTGCTCCGTCGGCACGTCCAGCAGCGCCGCCATGAAGATGACCATCAGGTCGCCGATGCCCCACAGGGCGAGCAGGGTCAGGGCCGGCTTGGACCACGCGGGGTCGTTGAACCAGCCGGGCGCGGGGACACCGATCTTCTCCAGGAGCGAGTCGACCGGTCCCGTACCGGGGTTGAGCAGGAACGCGAAGGACATGGTGGCCGCGACCGGCGGGGCCAGGTAGGGCAGGTAGAAGAGGGTCCGGAAGACCCCCGTACCGGTCTTGATCTTCGTGATGAGCAGGCCGACGCCCAGTCCGAAGACCACGCGCAGGCTCACCATCACCAGGACCAGCCACAGGGTGTTGCGCAGTGCGGGCCAGAACAGGGGGTAGTGCTCGAAGACGTACGTCCAGTTCTTCGTCCCGCTCCAGGTCGGCGGCCGGAAGCCGTCGTAGTGCATGAACGAGAAGTAGACCGTCGAGATCAGCGGGTACGCGAAGAAGACCGCGAAGCCGATCAGCCAGGGGGACAGGAAGGCGAGGTTGCGAAGCGCCGCGCGGCGGCGCTTCGACGTCAGGGTGAGAGTGCTCATGGCCTACTTCGCCTGCGCGATGTCCGTGTCGATCTGCGCCGCCGTCGCGGCCAGGCCGGACGCCAGGTCCTTCACCTTGCCGCTCTCGTAGTCGTAGCCGAACTGCTGGATGGTCACCAGGTACACGCCGCCGTTGACCGAGGCCGGCGTCGTGGTCGAGGCCGGGTTCGCGGCGATGTCGAGGAACGTCTTGAAACGCGGGTCGTACTTCAGCTTCGGCGACTTCAGGGCGGCCAGCGTGGACGGCACGTTGTGGATGGCGTTGGAGAAGTCCACGACCGCGTCCGTGTCGGTGGTCATGTACTTCACCAGCTCCCAGGCCGCGTTCTGCTTGCTGCTGTTGGCGGCGATGCCCGTGATCGTGCCGGTGATGTAGCCCTTGCCGTACTGGGACGCCTGGTCGTCGGGCACGGGCAGCGGGGCGACGCCGATCTCGAAGTCCGGCTTGGCCTCCGTGGCCATGCCCAGCCGCCACTCGCCGTCCAGCTGCATCGCCACCTGGCCGGTGTGGAACGGGTGCTTGGGGCCCCACTCGTCGCCCAGCGTGGAGCGGAACTTCTCCAGCCGCTGGAATCCGCCGAGTTCGTCGACGAGCTTCTTCTGGAGCGTGAAACCGGCCTTGAAGGCGGGGTCCTTGGCGAGGTTCGACTTGCCGCTGCTGTCGAAGTACGTCGGCGAGAACTGCCCGAAGTAGTGCTCGGTCGTCGACTCCCAGCCGTGGTAGTCCGGCATGAACCCGAGCTGCGTGTACGAGTCGCCCTTGGCGATCGTCAGCTTCTTGGCGTCGGCCTCGAACTCGGACCAGGTGCGCGGCGGGTTCTTGATGCCGGCCTTCGCGAACGCCGTCTTGTTGTAGTAGAGGCCGTAGGCGTCGCCCAGCAGCGGTGCCGCGCAGCGGTCGCCGTCGAACTGGGTGTACTCGTTCATCGCCTTCGGGAAGGTCGTCGCGGGGTCGATGCCGGACTTCTCGAAGAACGGGTTGAGGTCGGTCAGGGCGCCCGAGGAACAGAACTTGCCCACGTTGTTCGTGGTGAAGGACGAGATGACGTCGGGCGCCTTGGCACCGCCCGCCCGCAGCGCCTGGTTGATCTTGTCGTCGGTCACGTTGCCGACGACGTCGACGTGGATGTTGGGGTGTTTCTTCTCGAAACCGTCGACCAGCGCCTGCACGGCCTTGACCTCGGAGGGCGCGCTCCAGGCGTGCCAGAAGTTGATGGTCGTCTCCTTCGACGCGTCGTCGCTCGCACCGGAACCGCTCTGGCCGGTGCAGGCGGTGGTGAGGAGGATCGCCGACGCGGTCAGGACGAGCGCTGCCTTGCGTACCGCTGGGGGCATGACTTCGGGCATGACGGAATCTCCCTGGGACGGGCGGGGTGAGAGGCGGTGGAGGTGAAGCAGGAGGCGAAGGGGGTGAGGCGGGAGGCGGAGGTGGCTGTCGGGGTCAGCGCGAGGTGTCGAAGACCTCGTCGCGGGTGGCCGCCAGCGCACTCTCCAACGCGCCGCGCAGCACGGGGTGTTCGGTGACGCCGCCGACCAGCAGCCGGGGCCGGGCGGCGGCCAGTTCGGCCAGTTCGGCCTGGACCAGCGAGCGCAGGGGTTCGCCGCCGGAGGTGAGCGAGGCACCGCTGAGGACGACGAGTTCGGGGTCGAGGACGGACACGAGCGAGGCCAGACCGGTGGCGAGCCGGGTCGCGTACGTCTCGAGGAGCTGCCGCTCGGGGCCGTCGTCCGCCGCGGCCGCGCGGGCCACGAGGGCGGCGGCGACCTCGGTGTAAGGGCCGGACGGGATCCGGGGGACGCCCAGTTCACGGGCCAGCCGGGGCAGCGCCTGCGAACCGGCCAGCTCCTGGTAGCCGCCGCTGCCCGTCTTGGTCACCTGGCGGACCAGGGGCGCGCCGGGCACCGGCAGGAAGCCGACCTCGCCTGCGCCGCCGGTCCAGCCGCGGTGCAGCCGGCCGCCGAGCACGAGCGCGGCGCCGAGGCCGCCCTCGTTCCACAGCAGGACGAAGTCCGCGTGGCCGCGGGCCGCGCCCAGCCGCTGCTCGGCCACGGCGACGAGGTTGACGTCGTTCTCGTACTCGACCGGCATCGGCAGGGCGGCGGCGAGTTCGTCGAGGAGGGCCGGGGTGTGCCAGCCCGGCAGGTGGGAGGCGTAGCGCAGACGGCCGGTGTTGGGGTCGAAGGCGCCGGGGGTGCCGATGACGACGCGGTGGACGTCGTCGCGGGCGAGCCCGGCCGCCTTCACCGCGCCGTCGAGCGCGTCGGTGACCTGCTGCACGACCGATGGCGCCGACTTCCTGCCGGGGGTGGGCAGTTCGTACGCGCCGACCGTACGGCCGGTGATGTCGGCGACGGCGGCCTGGATGCGTTCGGGGGTGACGTCGAGTCCGGCCGCGTACGCGGCGGCCGGATCGACCTCGTACAACTGCGCGCTGGGGCCGGGCCGGCCCTCGCTGATTCCGGTGGCCAGGACGAGCCCCGCCGCCTCCAGCCGGGCCAGCAGCTGGGAGGCGGTGGGCTTGGACAGGCCGGTGAGCTTGCCGATGCGGGTACGGGACAGCGGCCCGTGCTCCAGCAGGAGGTCGAGCGCGGCACGGTCGTTCATGGCGCGCAGGACGCGCGGGGTGCCCGGCGTACCGGTGGTTCCTGCCATGGGGTCGACACCTGCCTCTCGGCCGTCCAGCCTCTCAGTGACCTGGTCGGGAAGTCCATCCCGTCATCACTGTTAGGAAGGTTTCCTATTCGGTGGCAGGAACCTAAGCCCGGGGAGAAGCGGGCGTCAAGAGAAACCGCCCCCGAGGCACAAGAGAAACCGCCCCCGCAGGCGACGGAGCCGTTGCCTGCGGGGGCGGTGGGGTGGTGCGGCACTGCGGTGGTGCGGTGAGGAGGTGCCGTACGGGTGTTGCTTCACGCCGGCTGCCGCCTCACGTCGCCGGCTGCTACTTCACGTCGACGTAGTCGCCCGCGGCGGTCGCCGCGGCCGTGGTCGACGTACCGGCGAACGTGTACCGGTAGTAGCCGTCGGCGTTGGCCTTGACCGTGGTCGACAGCGCGCCGGCCGTGCCGGACTTCACCGTCTTCACGTTCTTGTAGGTGCTGCTGCCCTTGGCCCGGAACTGGAGGGTCGCCGTCTGGCCCACGTAGCCCGAGTACTTGCCGTTCGCCCAGTTGGCCCGGGTCAGCGCGCCCTTGACGGTGAGGGTCTTGCCCTTCTTCACCGGCTCCGGCGTGGCGTCGGTGGTGAGCCTGGCCGCGCGCTGCACCTTGGCGGTCGCCAGGTTGCCCCACATCGCCATGTTGGTCTCGGAGCTGAGGAAGTCGTCCGAGACGGTGCCGTCCATGTGCGCGTACACGCCGGCCGCCTTCCACGTGCCGGCGTCCGCGGCCTCGTAGAGGTAGTCGCGCGGGGAGACGGGGATCGTCTCCGTGCAGCGCTGGGTGACCGTCGTCGCCGTGGTGGCGGTCGTCGTGCACGTCGGCATGACTTCCGGGCCCAGCTCGTTGTCGACGGACTTCAGCGTGCCGCGGTAGAGGACCACCGCGGCGAACGTCTTCTTGTTGTCGATGACCAGGTCGGCGGGCCGGGTCAGGTCGTACGTCACCGGCACCTTGACCGTGCCGGTGGTGCCGACGACGATCGCCTTCCCCTTGTTGACGGTCACGCCGGAGAAGACCAGGTTCGGTGTGGCCGCGGACGCGACGGGCGCGGCCAGGCCGGTCAGGGCCAGGGCGCCGGTCAGGGCGGCGCCTATGGCGAGCTTGTTCATCTGTCCCCACATTCGGCAGCGGGCCCCGGGCGGCTTCGCGCTCCAGAACAAGGCCCGCAACGAGGGGCACACTAGGTGATCTTCAAATGCGGAGACGATGCGGCCCCCCTGTGAAGACCCTTTGAATCACGCTCCGCTCCCGCCGCCCCCGCTCGGCCGGCGAGGAACGGGGCCGTATCCAGGGTGGGGTGCCCGGCAGAACGATGGGGCACCCCGCGCCCTGTGGCGCCGGATGCCCCGGCCGTTCACTCGAACGAGTGGGCTGGATCGTTCCCTTACTTCGTCGGGGGCGCCACCGCCCGCTGCGGAGTGATCGGGGTCGTCGCCATCGACTGCGGGGAGTCCGCGTTGGCGAAGGCCGACGGGGCCGCGACCGACGCGGCCGGGTCGACCGGCTCCGCCTCCACGGGGGCCGTCGCGCCGCCCACGATGCGGATGTCGGCCTCGTCGAAGGCGCGCTTGACGCGCCAGCGCAGCTCGCGCTCCACGGTGAGGGCCTTGCCCGGCATCGTCTTCGCCGAGACCCGGACCACCATCGAGTCCAGCAGCACGCTGTCCAGGCCGAGCACCTCGACCGGGCTCCACAGGAGCTCGTTCCAGGGCTCTTCCTTGCTCATCCGCTCGGCGACCGCGTCGAGGGTGGCCTTCACCCGGTCGAGGTCCTCCGAGGTGCGCACGGTCACGTCGACACCGGCCGTCGCCCAGCCCTGGGAGAGGTTGCCGATGCGCTTGACCTCGCCGTTGCGGACGTACCAGATCTCGCCGTTGGCGCCGCGCAGCTTGGTGACCCGCAGGCCGACCTCGATGACCTCGCCGGTGGCCACGCCCGCGTCGATCTGGTCGCCGACGCCGTACTGGTCCTCCAGGATCATGAACACGCCGGACAGGAAGTCCGTGACCAGGTTGCGGGCGCCGAAACCGATCGCCACGCCCGCGACACCGGCGGAGGCCAGCAGCGGGGCCAGGTTGATCTCGAAGGCGGACAGCACCATCAGGGCGGCCGTGCCGAGGATCAGGAAGCTCGCCACCGAGCGCAGCACCGAGCCGATCGCCTGCGAGCGCTGACGGCGCCGCTCGGTGTTGGCCAGCAGCCCGCCCAGCGCCGTGCCGTCGACCGAATCGGCGGTCCGGGACATCCGGTCGATGAGCTTGGTGATCGCCCGCTGCACCGCCACTCTGAGCACCATCGCGATCACCAGGATCAACAGGACTCTCAGACCGATCGCCAGCCACGTCGACCAGTTCTGCTCGACCCAGCTGGCCGCGTTCGTCGCGCTCTCCTGGGCGTCCTGTAGGGACGGCACCGTCACGGTCGGCGACTGCGTGGGAGTCGGCGACGGTGCGGAGCCGGCGGCCGGCAGGACGGCGGGCAAGGACACTGCAGGTACCTCCAGGTGCTGTGCTGCCGTGTCCGGTGCGGCGGTCGAGGGGTCGACACGCACTTCGAGGTCACGGAAGGGTCACCGGACGGACAGAATCACCACACTAACGGGGCACGGCGGGTGCTTCGGCGCGATGGGCGAAGGAGAGACCGTGCTCACCCGGGCGTGAGCAGGGCTTGTTCCGGGGGCGCGCGGGCGTGTGGTCGAAAACACTCCCAGCCCGTTACCGGGACATGGTGGCGCGTTCACCAGGCATGAGGGGAGACTGACTCCAGATCGTCCCGGCGCGAGCCACGCGCCGCCGACGCACAAGGAGGCATCCGTGCCGCATGTCCTGGTCCTCAACGCGTCGTACGAACCACTCGGCGTCGTACCGCTCCACCGTGCGCTCATCCTCGTCCTCGAGAACAAGGCCGTCTGCCTAGAGGAATCCGGCGCCTTCATGCACAGCGCAACCGTCACGATCCCCGCACCCAGCGTGGTCCGGCTCAAGAGATTCGTCCGGGTCCCCTATCGAGGGCCCGTTCCGCTCACCCGTCGTGCGCTCTTCGCCCGCGACGGCGGCCGGTGCATGTACTGCGGTGGCGTCGCAACCAGCGTCGACCACGTCATCCCGCGCAGCCGCGGGGGCAAACACGTCTGGGACAACGTGGTGGCGTCCTGCCGCCGCTGCAACCACGTGAAGGCCGACCGTCACCTCGTCGAGATCGGCTGGCGGCTGCGCCACAAACCCGCTCCGCCCACTGGCCTGGCCTGGCGCATCATCGGCACCGGGCATAGGGACCCGCGCTGGCTGCCCTACTTGCAGCCGTTCGGCGCGGACGACGCCATGGCCCGGATCGACGGCATCTCCGCCTGATGATCCGGGCCTTTGCGTTCGCCCTGCCCCCTTGATCCGGCCCTGGGAGCCCCCCACGCTCCCAGGGCCGGAC
>NZ_JBEOWS010000228.1:0-15690 GCF_040296125.1 Streptomyces sp. NPDC002265
TGCCGTGGGGATGGGTGGGTGTGGGGGGATCACCGACCGTTCCCGCCTGGTCAGAAGGTCAGGCTCCAGCGGTCGAGGTAGCCGGGCTCGGGAGTGTAGATGCCGGGGGTCGCATCTGTGACGCGCAGCTTCCAGGTGCCGTTGGCCGGCACCGCGGAGGCATCGACGGTGTACGTGGCGTGGATCTGGCCTTCACCGGTGTCCCAGTACCAGGGCTTCACCGGGATCTCCGTGCCGTTCTGGCTGACCAGCGTGACCACCTGGCCGCCGACCCACGGGTGGACGAGGTCGATGGTCACCTTGAGGTCCTTGGGGGCGTTGCCCTTGCGGCCGGTCACGATCAGCGGGGACTCGATCGTCTTCCAGTTGGGGATGTCGAAGCGGGCGGGGTTGACGAAGTAGCGTCCGCCGGAGGCGAGGACGGGCCAGTCGAAGCGCACCGTGAGCCTGGCCTTGCGCTGGGCGGTGTTACGGATGGTGACGGCCGCCTTGTAGGTGCCGGCCTTCTCGGGTGTGCCGCTGATCAGGCCGGTGTGCGCGTTGATGGACAAGCCCTTGGGCAGGCCGTGCGCCGTGTAGGAGAGCTGCCCGGGATCGGAGCCGGCGGCCTCGATCTGGCGTGTGGTGGGCTGGCCGACGGCGACGGGCCGGGTGGAGGGCGCGGTGACGGCGATGTGGTGGATGTAGCGGGCGCCGACGTTGACGGCTGCCCAGGCGTTGCCGACGGCTTCGTAGGTGGCGCTGCCCTGTCCGAACAGGTCGGCGGCCGCCTGGAGGGTGGCGGTGCGGGCGCCGGCGTAGTCGGTGGTGCTGGTCATGTAGGTGGTCAGGGCCCGGTACCAGATGTCGGTGGCGTTGTTCAGGCCGATGCCCGCGACCGGCTGGCCGTCGTAGGTGGGGCTGTCGTAGGCGGCGCCGTTGACGGTCTTGCTTCCGCTGCCCTCGGACAGGAGGTAGAAGAAGTGGTTCGCGGGGCCGGAGCTGTGGTGGACGTCCTGCTTCTTGAGGTCCGGGCTCCAGTAGTCCGCGGACGTGCCCTTGACGGGGTCGGCGTCCTTGGAGGGCTGGTCCATGTAGCGCAGGGGTTTGCCGGTGCCGCGGACGTCGGCGAGTTCGCCGATGGTGTAGTCGGGGACGTCGGCGGCGTTGTTCGCGAAGAACTCGACGGCGGTGCCCATGATGTCGCTGGTCGCCTCGTTGAGTCCGCCGGACTCACCGGTGTAGACGAGGCCGGCGGTGGCGTAGGTGACGCCGTGAGTCATCTCGTGGGCGGCGATGTCGAGTTCGGTGAGCGGCTTGGTGTTGCCCAGGCCGTCGCCGTAGGTCATGCAGAAGCAGAGGTCGTCCCAGTAGGCGTTGGCGTAGCCGTTGCCGTAGTGGACGCGGGAGGAGGCTCCGACACCGTTGTCGGCGATGCCGTGGCGGCCGAAGCGGTTGAGGTAGAAGTCCCAGGTCTCGCGCTGGCCGTAGGCGGCGTCGACGGCGGCGGTCTGGCGGTCGGCGGTGGTTCCGTCGCCCCAGATGTCGTCGTCGTCGGTGACGAGGGTGCCGTTGCCTCCGCCGGTCAGGTCGTAGGTCTTGTGGCTGCCTCGGTCGGGGTCGGTCAGCTCGTAGACACCGTTGTCGTCGACGGTGCCGATCTCGACCTGGCCGCTGTAACGGCTGTTTCCGGTACCGGAGTTGATCTGCTCGGTGCTCTGGAGCTGCCTGCCGGTGGTGGCGTCGGTGACGACCATCAGCCGGCTCGGGGTGCCGTCGGCCTGGGTGCCGGTGACGTAGGACTGCCAGGCGAGGGTGGGCTCGGTGCCGTCCATGAAGACGACGAGCCGGGGCTCCTGGGCCGCGGAGGCGTCCTCGGTGCGTTCCTTCTCGGCCGTGGACAGCGCGGACTTCTTCGCCTGGGCGGCGCTGAGGGCGGCCTTCGTCGTGGGGACGGTGACCGGAGCCGGCGACGCCTTGGTGACGGTGCGGCTGTCGGCCCGTTCGTGGACCACCAGGTCGCCGCCGATGACGGGAAGGCCTGCGTAGGTGCGCTCGTAGCGGGTGTGCACCGTGCCGTCGGCGTCCTTGATGACGTCCTTGGGTATCAACTGCTCCTTTGCGCCAAGGTGCAGGGCGTGGGCGGTCGTGGTGCGCTGTTCGGTGGCCGCCTTGAGCAACTGCTTGCGCTGTGCTGCGGAGAGGGCGTCGGGGCGCGCCCCGGACCTGGCGTCGGCAACGATCCTGCCCGGCGCCGTGTCCCCGTCGGCAGACGCGGCCGCGGCGCCGGTGGCAGGGAGGAACGGGGTCAGCAGCGCGGCCACCGTGACGGCAGCGGCGGCGAGGCGGCGGCCCCGTGCGGGGTGCCCGCCGCGGGTGGGAGAGGGGTTCGGGGGTGACATGTCGCCCGTGGCAGACGGGTGGCGGTTCACTCGTGCAGCTCCTTGTGCCCGGCCGGGAACGGCCGCTGGGACGGAGGATGTCGGAGACCTTCGTGGGCTCCGCGGTACGGCGTGCGGCTGATATCCGCCGCCGGGTTGGATCGTTTCAGCGCGCCCGCTCACTGTCACCACTGCGGAGATCATTGTCCGAAATTCGGTGACTCCGGCGACGTCCGCCGTTCACGGTATGGCGGCTTCCACGTGCCGGTTTACGGTCCGGCAACAGCGAAATTACGTCGAGGAGCGAACGTTTTCAGCCACACCCAACCTGAGACGCGCGGCGTAGTTGGCGGGATTATGTGGGGTTTTTTCGGTGGTCACCGCAGACAACTTGTCGTCCGCAGAGACGACCTGACGACTCGTTCGGCACCCCGCAACCACCTTTTCGAGCCACGACCCCGGCCTTGAATCGCACACCCCGGGCGGCCGCGCCCCACACAGTCGGCGGGTGCGCGCAACGCGCATAGAGCAGTAGACGCGGAGCGCCGCCCCCGCCCGCCCCGCACGCAGGTCGTCCTGATCCCGCCTGTCGACCGTTCAACCGTACGGAAATGCGCGACCGAAGGGGAAGAGCTTTTTCCCGAAAGCGCAATAGGCGTTCAAGAATTGAAGAGTTGCGTACATGACAAAGCCTTGCTTTCGGGTGCGCTAACCCGCACATTCGATCGCAAAACAACTTGATTGTCGGGGGTTCAGCACTGGATGTCGCAGGGCGGGAACCTCTCGCGAACAGCAATGCTGAACAAAAGAACCCGCACCACGGCCGCCGGGATATTCACTTCCTGGCTCATTCAGGTACGCTTCCGGCGGGTCTTGAGGCGAGGTTTCTGCGCGCAAGTATCCGGTGATGCGGAATGTGGGTCTCGACCGAGAAGCAGCGAATACGTCTTCCTCTGCTGAGCTGGAACGGCGCTCCGCGCCGCTCTCCCGGCCACGCACCGCATGGACCACGTATCCGCTCTCCTCGGCGAAGGAAAGTCCGCTTCACCCAGAGACGAACGAAATCCAAATTCCTGACGGACGCTGGCCGTGTCGCCACCGCCCCGAGGGTGGGCACCGCCTTTTCCATGGAGTTTGCGACCCCTCATGAAAACGCGTGGAACGACAATTCGCAGGAAGCTGACAGCGGTCCTGCTGCTTCCCCTGGTGTCACTGGCCTCTCTGTGGGCCTACGCCGCGTATCTCTCGCTGGGCAACGCCCTGACGCTGGCGCACGTCAATACGATCGGCACCCACCTGGCGCACCCCCTGGGCCACGTGGTCATATCCCTCCAGACCGAACGGCGGGAATCGCTGATCCGGCTCGCCGCGGGCAAGGCCTCTGGGAACAAGGCGGCCGTGGGGAAGGGTCCGGCAACAACCGGCACGAACGACCTCCGCGACAGCCGCGCCGCCACCGACAAGGCGATCAGTGAGTTCCTGGCGCAGGCGCACGACGAGAGTGTGCGCGACGACGAGACCGCGCGAGTGCGGAAGAGCGTCGACACAGCGGAGCAGGCACTCGGTTCCATCACCACACTGCGCCAAGGCGTCGACACCGGGATGCTCCCCAGCAGCAAAGTGCTCGCCTCGTACACCCTCATGAACGCGGCGATCTCCGACGCCTTCCGCAGCATGACGATCCTGCCGGCCGACGACGCCCAGGACCTCGGACTGGCACTGTTCACGCTGGTCCTCTCGGGCGACTGCCTGGCACAGGAGGACGCGCTCATCTCGGCTGCGGCCGCCAGTCCCCAACACAGACTGGACCCGGAGGCGTACGCCGCGTTCGTCCAGAACGCCGGTACCGAGCGTTACCTCAACGCCCTCGCCATGCCTGGCCTGCCCCCGGCCCTGCGCGCCCCGTTCGAGAAGCTCGCCGCCGACGGTGGCCCGCTCCAGCAGGTCATGGCCATGGAACAACGCGTCATAGTGGCCGGCCCCGACGCACGGCAACTGCCGTTCTCCATCAAGCAGTGGCGCGCCGTGTACGACAAGTCCTGGTCGACGAGCAACGAGTTGGCCCTGGGTGACATCGACGTCGTCTTCACCCTCACGGACCCTCCGGCCCGACACGCCCTCGTCGAACTGCTCACCGCCGGACTGCTCGGACTCGTCGCACTCATCGTGTCGGCGGCCATGTCCGTCAAGATCGCCCGCTCACTGGTGATGGACCTTAGCCGACTGCGTGAGTCCGCCCGCAACCTGACCGAGGACCACCTGCGCGACGTCGTCGGCCGACTGCGCCGCGGCGAGAACGTGGACGTGGCCGCGGACATGACGCGCCCCGAGTTCGTCAACCCCGAAATGGCCCGACTCGGTGACGCCTTCTACGCACTGCAAGTCACGGCCGTCGAGCTCGCCCACGAGGACATCCGTCTCTACCAGGGCATCAAGGATGTCTTCCTCAACCTCGCCCGGCGCAGCCAGGGTCTGGTCCACCGCCAGCTCGGTGTGCTGGACGCCATGGAGAAGCGCGAGAACGATCCCGAGGTCCTCAACGGCCTCTACCGGCTCGACCAGCTGGCCACCCGACTGCGGCGCTACTCCGAGGGCCTGATCATCGTCTCCGGTGCCGCGTCCGGTCGCATCTGGCGGCACGCGGTCCCAGCCGTCGACGTCGTCCGTGGCGCGGTCGCCGAGACGGAGGACTACGCCCGGGTCGTCGTCCTGCCGATCCCTCCCATCGGCATCAAGGGCCAGGCCGCGGCCGACATCATCCATCTGCTCGCGGAACTCATCGAGAACGCCCAGAACTTCTCGCCCGCCGACAGCGAGGTGCGGGTCAGCATGGGCACCGGCGCCAGCGGCGTGATCGTCGAGGTCGACGACCGGGGCCTGGGCATGCGTGAGGAGGCCCTCCAAGCCGCCAACGCGCAGATCAACGCGCCGCAGGACATCAGCCTTCTCGACAGCACTCACCTGGGACTGGTCACGGTGGGCCGCCTGGCCCGCCGCCATGGCATCAACGTCACGCTGCGCCCCTCTCCGTTCGGAGGTGTGTCCGTCGTCGTCCTGATCCCGTACTCGCTGATCGAAGAGGGCCCGGCCGGCATCGAGCCGCCGGCCGCGGGCACGAGCGAGGCCGACATGCCCGCCCGCGCCTTCGGGCAGCCCGGCCCACGCCAAGCCGCGGCGCTTCTGGACGCCGCTTCGGAGTCCGGCGCCTTCGTCCACCAGACCAGCCATGCCGTTCCCGGCTCCTGGGACCAGAGCACGCCGGTTGGGTCACCCGATGCCTGGGCGGTGTCGCACCCGATGGACGCCGAGCCCAGCGACATGAGCTGGCACGCCCAGGACGCGGCCTCGTCGACCGCACCGCCCGACATGATCGACGGCCTGCCGCGCCGGGTCAGGCAGGCCAACCTCGCTCCCCAACTCATGAACGACGCGTACGCGCCCCCCGGAAAGGCTCCCATGGACTGGGCCGAGGCCCCAGGCGCCAGCCAGGCCGCCCCGGCCGACGCGCCTGCGCATCAGCGGGTCGCGTCCTGGTTCGGAGCCATGGCAGAGGCCCGGTCCGACAGCAACCCTCCGGCCCCCGCGAGCACTGCCTGGGCAGCCGAAGGGACCGGGGAGAGCTCCGACGCAACGACCGGGCGGCCTCCGCAGGTGCGCTCGCTGATGGCCGCCCTGCAGCACGGCACCGCACGAGGGCGGATGGATTCCAACACCAGCCAGTTCCCCCTCCCCGACCTGTCCACCGGCGATCACTACCAAGGAGATGGAAGGTTCAGATGACCCAGCCGATCGTTGCCGAAGCGGCCTCCAACCTGGGCTGGCTCCTCAATGACATGGTCCAGCGCGTACCAGACATCGCCCACGCCGTCGTGCTGACGACGGACGGCTTGATGCTGGCCGGCTCCGACGGACTGAGCCTGGAGCACGCCCAGCAACTCTCCGCGGTCGCCTCCGGCTTCCACAGCCTTGCCAAGGGGGCGGGCCGCCACTTCGGAGGCGGCGCCGTCCGCCAGACCATGGTGGAGATGGAGGCCGGGTACCTCTTCGTCTGCTCCGCGGGCGACAACGCCTGCCTGACGGTGCTCACACCGGAGGGCTCCGACATCGGCGCGGTCGCCTACGAGATGGCGCGTCTGGTCAAGCGGGTCGGCCAGCACCTGTCCGTGAACGCCCGCGGCCAGAAGCACGGCATCGGCTGATGGCATGAACGACAGTGACTGGGTGGACGACGGACCGCTGGTCCGTCCGTACGCCCTGGTACGAGGGCGTACCAGGGCCCGCCATGACGTGTTCGACCTGGTGGCCTTCGTGGTCGCGCTGGTGGACACCCTGCACGGGTGGATCCACATCGAGCCCGAGCACACCCGTCTGCTCATCCTGTGCCGCAGACCGGTGTCGGTGAGTGAACTCTCGGCCGGTGCGAACCTGCCGATCGGTGTGGTCCGGGTCCTGCTCGGCGATCTGCTCGACATGGGGGCCATCAGGGTGCGCGAACCCAGCGAGCGGCCCAGCCCGCAGCTCATCAGAGAGGTCCTCACCGGCTTGCGGGCCCTGTGAACCGGTTCACCGGCGCCAGACGGCGCCGCTACTCGACATCCATCGGCTGAGAAATGGAACGGTCATGAGCAGCATCGTGCCAAGAGGCAAGACGCCCCCGCTTGCCGCGGACGACCTGCCCCAAGCAGTCAAGATCCTCGTCGCGGGAGGGTTCGGGACCGGGAAGACCACCCTGGTCTCGACGATCAGCGAGATCACCCCCTTCCACACCGAGGAGACCCTCACCCGCGCGAGCATCGGTATCGACGACACCTCGGGTGTGGAGCTGAAGGCCACGACCACGGTCGCCATGGACTTCGGCCGCATCACCCTCCGCGACAAACTCGACCTGTTCCTGTTCGGCACCCCCGGTCAGGACCGCTTCTGGTTCATGTGGGACGAGCTGGCCGCGGGTGCCCTGTGCGCCGTGGTCCTCGTCGACACACGGCGCCTGCCGGTGTCCTTCCCCTCCATCGACTACTTCGAGCGCCGGCGACTTCCCTTCGTCGTCGCCGTCAACTCCTTCTCGGGATCGCGCGCATACCCGGTGGAGACGGTGCGCGCCGCCCTGGATCTGAACCCGGACGTGCCCGTCGTCCTGTGCGACGCGCGTCAACGTCGTTCGGTGAAGGATCTCCTGATCTGCGCGCTGGAACACGCACTGGCGATCGAGGAACGCGCCGCGGCTCGCGAGGAAACCTCCTGACGACGCGGCCGAGTTCGCCGACCATGCCGTGCCGGAGGGTCCCTAAACGCCCGGGGCTTGCCGGCACGACGGGGTTCACGCGCGTCGCCGCGCCCGGCACGCGTGCACGGCGAGGAGGATGCCGTCACCGATCGCGACCGCGGCCGCGGCCGCGCTGCCGAACAGGGCGGCCTGGGGGCCGCTTCCGGCAGGTTCCGGGTGCCGATCGTACGGTCGTCCGTGGCCACGAGGAACCACGACGGATTGGTTTTCCACGCGACGGCCTTGGTCGTGCTTGCAGGCTCTTGATGACGTCGTCCCAGATGAAGGCGTCCGCCTACGCGCCGTGCACCAGCACGACGGTGGCGCGATCACCAGCACCGTGGGGGCGTACTACGGCCGTATGACGTACGCCCCGTGTCCGTGGGCTGACCGTGGGCGCCCGTCGCTCGGTGAGCGCTGGACTCCGCTGCCGAAAGCAGCCCTCGCTCATGACCCAGACGTCGCGGAGGCCGGTCGTCGCCGAGGATCAGAAGCCGCGGAAGACGCCCTCCTCGTCCGCGGCGTCGACGAACTCTTCCCAGTCCATGTTGCCGATGGAGATGTTGTTCTCGATCGCCGAAAGCTCCTCGACCACGACGCGCAATTCGTCATAACCCTGCTCCGGCGCGTCCTCGTCCTCCTCGTCGAACAACTGCACGGCGAGCAGAGGCATGCCGGGAGCGGTGAGGGCGCTCTTGTCAGCCACAATCATCAGGTCGCTCCCGGGAGGCGCCAGCGCGACGATCTGCTCGGTGGTCAGATCGCTGTAGGCGGGATCGTCCACGACGTGGACATCGGCGACGAATTCCTCGTCGTCCGGGGTGGTGGCGGCCGTACGGAGTGCCTCCCACGCCGCCTGATCCGAAAAGTCCGTACGGATCAGCAGGGTGCTCTCCGTCTGGGGCAGGCTCTTCAACATCTCTCTCCTCATGGGGTGTTCGACAGTCACCGGGCGGTCAAGCCCGGTGCAGGGTGATCTCGTAGGCGAAGTGAGCACCAGGGCAGACGTGCGGCCCCGTAGCTCGTTCGCACAATTGGCAGTGCGCGGGCACGCGGGGGCGGTGGACGTCGGCGAGTGCGTAACGTCCCTGGCGGGGCACTTACAGGGCCTCCCTCTCGGGCAGGCGGACCCGCACCCGGGAACCGCCGATCGCAGTTCGTGCCCGACACTCCCCACGGCCACGCGGCATTCTCCGGATTCCGCCATCAGCAGCAGGACCGCGTCGCATGCCAGTGTCTGCAGCGTGATCGTCTCCAAGCTCCAGAATCCGGCACGTACCGGCTGATGAAGGGCCTCGCCCAGGCGGGCGGCCATCGCGCGCAACCGGGGTGTGGCTCCACGCTAGCGCGGAGGCTCCTCCTTGCCTTGCGCCGGAGACGGGCAAGTGGCAGCGAGCGGGCGGACTTCCCCGGCTCGCAGGACCGTGCCCGCGTCGACGGACCAGACCATGGCCGGGCCACCGTCACGGCAGGCCGAGACACACAGCGCAATGTCGCGGAACAAGCGCTCTGCTTCAAGGCCGCGGTCGATGAGGCTCACGCCATGCCTTCTCGTCGTGGAGGTGTTCGGGCAGCTCGGCATCGCCCGTGTCGATGGAACAACGGTTCGTGAACGGGACACCAGTGACGGCTGGTGTTGGAGAACACGACGCCTCGAAGGGGCAGTTGCGGGACACCGACCCCACGGGAGGACAGCGCAATCCGGCTCCTCGCTCCCGTCCGGCACCGCACAGCAAGATGCCACAAGTGAGGCCGGGCCTGGAGGGCGGCAGAACACCGATCTGCCGCCAATTCCCCCGGTGGGAGGCCATGTGTGACCTCTCATGCGACGCTGCGGCGACCTGAAGGCTGCCCCATGGGCAGCAGTTGTGCCCATTGAGGCATGCCCCGGGCCCGCGCCTGCAACAGTCGGCTCATGGGTGATGTCGTTCAGGTGAATGTGCGCTGCACGTCCACGGAGGTGACGCCGAAGCCCACCTGCCACCTCAGATGACCCGCGGGCCTGAAGCTGGAGAACGTGGACGCCGATCCGTTCCTCCATCACGGCACCACCACCGCGAAGGGTGCGAAGGACGGCGGCATCCACCTGCTCAGCGCCTCTTGCAACCCGCCATTGGGTCCTGCTTCTCCGCCGCCTGAGCCGGTGCTCCGGTCCCGCTCGGCACCGGAGCACCGTGACCGGTTCGACCCAGGGCGGGCGGACCGGTCATCGCGGCCCGTCCGTGCGCGCTTCCCGGCGCACGGGCAGGTCGTCTCTGTGCACCATCGGCATGGACTCCGCGCGGAAGCTGCGCCCCAACAGGACCGTCCCGCAGCCACGCTTTTGGCCTTGCGCGAAGGCGAAGCCTCCAAGGAAACGGGCTTCAGAGTCCGCGTCTTCGGGCTGCACTGCCGCCCTTGGCCGTCGAACCGTGCAGCCCGCCTCCGGCCCCCGAGAACCGGTCGACAGCGACCGAGAACGAGCACTGCGGCCATCTCTGCCGCGAAGGGAAGGGATGCCCCTCCCCGCGCTCGTGGCAACGATGACCGCGCCGGCGGTGAGTCACCTACCAGCCGAAGTCGTCAGACGTCTCACGCCGGTGGCCCGGGCCGGACTCCGCGAACACCGAGGCAGCTCCCTGGCTCCCGCGGTCGGTCCGCGCGGCCGAGCCGTCGCCGAACCCCTCACCGGAGACGACCAGCGGGTCGAACATGACGACGACTCCGGCGAACAGGAGGAAGAGGACCGGCCCGAGGAGCATCGGGACCAGCACCTTGGCCAGGGACGAACCCGACTCCACCGCACCCTGGTCGTGCAGGTGGACGCTCACACCGGCCATGGCGGTGTAGTGCATGCCGCTGACGGCCACACCCATGACGAGGCTCGCCCCAAGCGTGGGCAGGAAGCCGCGCACGCTCGCGGCAGCCCACAGCGCCGCCGTCGCCGCCGCCACGGCGATGACGACGGACGTCGCCACGACGACGGGCTGGTAGTCCAGGTTCCCCTCGAACTTCATGCTGGCCATGCCGATGTAGTGCATGCCCGCCACCCCGAGACCTGTCGTCAGCCCGGCCAGCCCCAGGGTGACCGGACCCGCTCCCCGGTATCCGACGATGAAGACGCCGACACTCACCATCACGATGGCCACGAGCAGGCTCAGCAGGGTCAGCGACACGTTGTAGTTGATGGGCACATCGACGATGTGGAACCCGACCATCCCGATGAAGTGCATCGACCAGATGCCGCATCCCAGCGCGGCCGCTCCCAGCACGAGCCAGCCGGCCTTGAAGGAACGTTCCACCAACAGAGAGCGGGTGACACAGCGCAACGCGAGAGCACCACCCAAGCACGCCATGACGTACGCCACGATGGGCGTGATCCACCCATAACTGAATCCATTGACCGTGCCGTACATGACGCCCTTTCGTGGAGATTGCGTGCAGATAGAGCTACAGGCACGGGCATGTAGTTTCAAGTTCAACATTTGAAGTCATGCCGGGAAGCCGCGTGGTCTCCGACGACGGGGAGCACGATCCGCCCTGCCCATCGCCCCCGTCGAGAGGGAGTCGGCGCCTGTCCCTGGCGCGACACGCCGCCCCCGGCGACGTCACCCAGGCATGCGATCCCATGAGCCCTCAAGAGGCGGACACCGGCGAACTCCGCCGCATACTCCGCAACCCCGGGGCGCGGACACGCACGCGGCGCCCTTCGGCAAATAGAATCGACCGGACATGCGTTTTCAGATCCTTGGACCCGTCCGGGTCTGGCAGGGGACCAGCGACCTCGAGCTGGGCCCTCCCAAGCAGCGAGCCCTGCTGGCCCTGCTGCTGGCTCATGCTGGTCAGCCGGTGCCCCTGCACGGGATCGTGGACTCCCTGTGGCACGAGGGCCCCCCGGCCACCGCGGTCAACGTTGTCCACCGCCATGTCGCCGCGCTGCGCAGGCTCCTCGAACCCGGTCTGCGCTCCGGAACCGCCTCCAGCCGTCTGGTCCGCGCCTCGGGCGGCTACGGCCTGAACGTCTCCGGGGACGAACTGGACCTGCTGCGGTTCCGCACCCTGCGCGAGGACGCGCACCGCTGTGCGCAGCAGGGCGACCAGGTGAAGGCCGTGGAACTGCTCGTCGAGGCACTCGACCTGTGGCGCGGCCCTGCCGCATCCGGCATTCCCCCCGAGGTGCGCACCTTGCCGGTCTTCACGGCCATCGACGACGAGCACGTCGTGGCCGTGAAGGACGCCGCCGCGTACGTGCCCACGGCAGGCGCCGCGCTGACCGAGCGCGTTCTGGTCACCCTGCGCCAGGCCGCGTCCCATCATCCCTTCGACGAGGCGCTCCAGGCCCGGCTCATCGAGGTCCTCGCCGCCGCAGGCCGCCAGGCCGAGGCGCTGGAGACGTACCAGGTCGTCCGGGCGCGCATCGCCGAGGAGATCGGCCTGGAGCCCGGGCCCGAACTGCGCGAGGCGCAGCGCGGTGCCCTGGAGCAGTCGCATCGGCCGCAGCCGGCCGCGCTCGCGACGAACACCTCGCAACCCGCCGCGGCCGCCGCCGCGGATCGGGTGCGTCCCGCGCAACTTCCCCGGGACCTGGGCGCCTTCACCGGCCGGTGCGCCGAGCTGGAGCGTCTCGACAACCTGGTGCCCGGTCCCGGCGAGGCCGCGCAGACGGTCGTGCTCAGCGGCATGGCCGGCGTCGGCAAGACCACCCTCGCCGTGCACTGGGCCAACCGTCTCGCTCCCCGTTTCCCCGACGGACAGGTCTACGTCGATCTGCGCGGCTTCCACCTGAGCGGGGCAACGATGAGCGCGGCGGAGGCGCTGCGCGCCCTGCTGGACGCCTTCGGCGTGCCCGTGGGTGACATCCCCGCGGAACTGCACGCGCAGGCCGCGACGTACCGCGGGCTCCTGGCCGGGCGGCGCGTCCTCGTCGTGCTGGACAACGCCCGCGACTCCGAGCAGGTGCGCCCGCTGCTGCCCGCCCCGCACGGCTGCCTGGCCGTCGTCACCAGCCGTCACCAGCTCCAGGGGCTCATGGCCGTCGAGGGCGCCGATTCGGTCACCCTGAGTCCGCTCGACGAGAGCGAGGCCCGCGCACTGCTCGCCCGCCGGCTCGGCACGGTGCGGGTCGAGCGCGAGGAGCACGCGGTCGCGGAGATCATCAACCTCTGTGAGCGGCTTCCGCTGGCCCTGGCCATCGTGAGCGCCCGAGCGGCACTCAACCCGGGCTACCCGCTGGCCGCCATCGCCGACGAGCTGCGGGCGAGCCACGGCAGCCTCGACGCCTTCACCGGGGAGCCGCCGCTCGCCGACGCACGCTGCGTCTTCTCCTGGTCGTACCAGGCCCTCACACCGGAGGCCGCCCGGCTCTTCCGCCTGCTGGCCCTGCACCCCGGCCCCGACTGCTCGGTGGCCGCCGCCGCCAGCCTGACCGCCACCCGCCCGCGGCAGACGCGGACTCATCTGACCGAACTGGTCAGAGCCCACCTGCTGTTCGAGAACGCGCCCGGACGGTTCTCCTCCCACAGTCTGCTGCGTGCCTACGCCGCGGAACTCGTCGAGGAACTCGACACCGACGACGACGCGGCCGCGGCGACCACCCGCGTGCTAGATCACTACCTGCACAGCGCCCACGCCGCGGAGACCGTCCTCGCACCGCACCGCGAACGCATCGCCCTGCGTCGCCATGCGGTCCACACTCTGCCCGAACGGTTCCCCGACCAGCGGGCCGCGGCCGACTGGTTCGACCGGGAACGGCCGGTGCTGCTGGCTGCCGTGGAACAGGACGGCCGCCGCGGCGACGGAACCTTCAGCTGGCAGCTGGCCGCTGTCCTCGAGATCTACCTGGACCGCAACGGACGCTGGCAGCAGCAGCGGACCGTGCAGACCACCGCCATCACCGCGGCGCAGCGTGGCGGCGACCTGCTGGGCCAGGCGCACGGCCACCGGGCTCTCGGCTTCGCCCTCGGCCGGCTCGAACAGTGGGAGGGCGCGGGCGAACACCTGGAGCGGGCACTGCACTTGTTCGAGGAACTCGGCGACACCCACGGACAGGCCCGCGTCCACCGCTACGGGGCGTTCGTCGCCAATCGGCACGGCCGGCACGCAGACGCTCTCGACCACTACCGGCTGGCCCAGGAGCTGTACCGCTCGGCCGGCCACCTCAACGGCGAGGCCAGTGTGCACAACGAGGTGGGCTGGACGTATCTGCTGATGGGTGAGTACGACAAGGCGATCGACGAGTGCAGCCGTTCACTCGCGGTCCACCAGCAGACCGGCGACCCCAACGGCGAGGCCGCCGCGTGGGACAGCCTGGGCGTCGCCCAGCACCGGCTGGGCCACCACGAGCGGGCCCTCGACAGCTTCCGGCACGCGCTGGAGCTGTACCGCCGGATCCGGGACTCCTACCTGGAGGCCGACACCCTCGTCCACATCGCCGACACCCACCTGGCCCTCGGCCGGACGGACAGCGCGGGCCGGACACTGCGGCAGGCCCTGGACATCCTGGAGCACATCGGCCACCCCTCCGCCGAGGGCGTGCGCGCCAGGCTCCTCGAAATCGCCTGAACCCTCCGGCGGGGCGGCTCCGTGTACCACGCGGAGGCACTGTGACGCAGTGCACGCCACACACGGACGGATCCGGCCGACGGACGCGGCACGCGCGGGACGGGACGGCAGCCCTTCGGGACCGACCGTCCGTTCGGCATGTCCGGCGTCAGAAATCCGTCAGCTTTCCGGCTGCGGCCGCTGCCTACGATCCCCGCACGTGTTGGTTCCCCGGTGGGGAACTCCGCCGAAGCAGGCACGACATGTGTCGTGCCCGTCGGCCGTGAACCGTCACCTCCGGTTCGGCCGGCGCACCGCCTTGCCCCGTCCTTCGGCGATCCCGCACACCCTCCCGGCCGTCTCCTGCGGCCGTGATCGCCCGTGCGAGCAACCACGACGGGCGGATCCTTGGTCCCCACGGAATCGACATGACCTGCGCAACCGCTCCGGCCGCACACCGCGAGCACCTCCTCGAGGTGCTCGTGGCCGACCACGCCAAACCCCTGCTCGCGTACGTCGAGCGCATGCTGCGCGACCGCCACACGGCGGAGGACATCGTGCAGGAGACCCTGATACGCGCCTGGCACCACGCGGACCGGCTGCGTGCCAGCGAGGGATCGATCCGCGGCTGGCTGCTCACGGTTGCCCGCAACCTGGCCATCGACCGCATCCGCAGCGCCTACTCCCGCCACGAGTCGGTGGGTGCGGAACACCAGGGCCTGCTGCAGAACGACCACGCCGACACGTCGGCGGCCTCCGTCGACGCCCTGGCCCTGCTGCGGCACCTCTCGCACGAACACCGCGAAGTCCTGGTGCACACCTATCTGCAGGACAGGACAGTCCACGAGACCGCCCGCATACTCGGCGTCCCCGCCGGCACGGTGAAGTCCCGGCAGCACTACGCACTGCGCCAGCTGCGCAACCGGGTCCGGTCGAGGGCTGCTGTCGAAGCGCCGGACCGCGCGGCAGCGGCATGACGCGGCCCGCGGTAGCGCCGGCCGCGAAGATCCCGTTTCGGCTCGGTCCGGGCGTGGCCGAAACCGGCAGTTCGATCCGACGGGTACACGCCGAGGCGGCCTCGGACTGGGCCAGGCCTGTGGTCCTGGGCAGCGGCCGGTGCACCAATGCGGCCCGGTCGAGCCGGTGAAGCTTCCCGGTCAGAACACCAGGCTAGAGAAGGCCCTGGCGCAGTGCGTAGGCGACGGCGTGCACGCGGTTGCGCAGGCCGTGCCGGACGGTCAGCTCGTGGATGATGTATTTGACGGTCCGTTCGGAGTAGTGCAGGGCCGCGGCGATCTCCGTGGTGCTGAAACCGGCCGCCAGCTGCCGCAGCACCGCGAGCTCACGGTCGGTGAAGGACGACGGGTCGTCACCCCCGTCGGCGCCCTGTCCGTCCCAGCGCCGGGTACGGATCTGCTCCAGCAGCGATCCGAGCATCGACTGCGGCAGCGAGGCGGCACCGCGCGCGACCGCGCAGAGCATCTCGCTGATGTCCGACAAGGTGGTCTTCTCGCGGGACATGAAAGCCACCAGTCCCAGCCCGATCAC
>NZ_JBEOWS010000229.1:0-15636 GCF_040296125.1 Streptomyces sp. NPDC002265
CCTCGCGCTGTTGCGGAGGGAACCGCCCCGCGTTGGAATCAAGTGTGAGGCACTTTGGCGGCGCCATGTCCGCCGGCCGTCCCGCCCCCGGCTCAGGGGCCGGCCGAAAGGGACTCAAGAGCAATGCCCTCGGCATGTTCTCCTCGGTCGTCATGGCGCTGGCCTCCACCGGCCCGGCCTACAGCCTCGCCGCCACACTGGGCGTCATCGTGGCGGGGGTCGGACTGCAGGCCCCGATCATCACCATGCTGGCCTTCGTCCCGATGCTCCTGGTCGCGTACGCCTTCCGGGCGCTCAACGCGAGCAACGCCGACTGCGGGACCACCTTCACCTGGGCCACCCGTGCTTTCGGACCACGCACCGGCTGGATGGGCGGCTGGGGCCTGATCGTCGCCAACATGCTCGTCATGGCGAACCTCGCCGCGATCGCCGCCTCCTACGCCTTCCGGTTGGTGGGCCTGGACGGGCCGGCGGAGAGCCGGCTGTGGACCACCCTGGCAGGCATCCTCTGCATCGTCGGACTGACCGCGATCTGCTACGCCGGTATCGAGATCTCGGCGGCGATCCAGCGCTGGCTGCTGTGCCTGGAAGTGGCGATGCTGCTCGTCTTCGCCGTCGCCGCACTGTTCAGGGTCTACATGAACCCTCCCCCGACGGCCATCCCTGTCTCCGCCTCCTGGTTCAACCCCTTCGAGGTGCCCTCGGCGCAGGCCCTGACCTCCGGCGTTCTCGCGGGGGTCTTCATCTACTGGGGCTGGGACACCGCGTTCTCGGTCAACGAGGAAACCGTCGACAGCAACCGCGTCCCGGGACGCGCAGCGGTCCTGTCCACAGTGCTGCTCCTGCTCATGTACGGGCTGGTGTCCACGTCGGCGCAGGCGTTCGCGGGAGTCGGCACCTCCGGCATCGGGCTCGCCAACCCCGACAACGTGGACGACGTGTTCGCCGGGCTGGGCGAGGCCGTGTTCGGGAGCCAGCAGTCGGGGGTCGTCCTGTCGAGACTGCTGATCCTGATGGTGCTGACCTCGGCGCTGGCCTCCGCGCAGACCACCATCCTGCCCCTCGCCAGAACCGTCTTCTCGATGGCGGTCCACAAGGCCGTCCCACCCCGGTTCGCCCGGGTCCACCGCAAGTACCTCACCCCGACCTGGGGCACCGTGGGAACGGGCGCGGTCTCGATCGCCCTGCTGGTACTGCTGTCCTCGTTCAGCCAGAACGTCCTGGCCGACTCGATCGACTCCATCGGTCTCGCGATCGCGTTCCAGTACGGACTGACCGGCTTCGCCTGCGTCTGGTACCACCGCAGGGTTCTCACCCGCAGCGGCAGAGACCTGATCTTCAAGGGGGTGCTGCCGGGGCTCGGCGGGCTGATCATGCTCGTGCTGTTCCTCTACGCGGCCTTCGTGGTCTACGCGGAGCCCGGGTACGGGTGGACCGTCGTCGACCTGCCGCTGATCGGAAACACGGGCGGCGTCACCGTCCTGGGTCTGGGCGCCCTGCTGATCGGCGTGCTGCTGATGCCCGTGGTCACCCGCGGCCACACGGTGGCCCTCAAACTCCAGCGGGGCCTGCTCCCGCGCGGCCTGCCGCAGCACGTCGCCGTCGACTCGGCGAGCCGCTATCAGCCCGCCGACAGCGGGGCCGGGGTGGGCGGCGACTGGTACGACGTCATCCCCCTGTCGGGCACCCGGGTCGCCCTGGTCGTCGGGGATGTGCTCGGTCACGGCCTCCAGGCGGCGGCCACCATGGGGCGTCTGAGAACGGGTGTGCGCGTGCTGGCCCGGATGGATCTGAGCCCGGACGAGTTGCTGTCACGCCTGGACGACCTGGTCGAACAGACCGCGCTCGAGACCACGGTCGGCCGCGGCACGGGGCCTCCGAAGGACCCGGAACATCCGAAGGGCCCGAAGCATCCGAAGATACGGGCCGACGGCGCCCGGGGAGTGTCCTGCCTGTATGCGATGTACGACCCCGTCTCGGGGGGCTGCAGCCTCGCGCGGGCCGGGGAGTCGGTGCTCGTGGTCATCGATCCGGGCACCGGCGTCGTCGACCATCCGAAACTGCCCCCCGGACCGCCGTTGGGCGTCGGCGGCCCGCCCTACGAGAGCATCGAACTGAAGCTCGCGCCGGGCACGCTCCTCGCCCTCTTCACGGGAGGCCTCCTCCAGGACTCCGACAGCCGTGCGGCCGGACTCGCGCGACTGTCCCACGCCCTCGCCGACAACAGATCATCATTGGAACAATTGTGCGATCGAGCGGTGGACACGCTGCTTCCCGGTCCGGTGGACGAGGACGCGACACTGCTCATGGTCCGGACCCATCTGCTCGATCGCAGCCAGTTCGCCCAGTGGGACGTCTCGACGGATCCGGAGGCGGTGGGCACCATACGCACGGCCGTCAGCAAACAGCTGCGCGACTGGGGCCTGGACGATCTGGAGTTCACCAGCCAGCTCATCGTCAGCGAACTGGTCACCAACGCCATCCGCTACGGCGGCGGCCCGATCCAGGTACGCCTGATCCGCGACCGGGCCCTGATCTGCGAAGTCTCCGACGCCGGCCACACCACGCCCAATCTGCGGCACGCCGCCAGCGACGACGAGGGAGGCCGGGGACTGTTCATCATCGCCCAGATGACCCATCACTGGGGCACGCGCTACACCTCCACCGGCAAGACGCTCTGGACCGAGCAGGACCTGCCACCGCCGGACGGCCCCTAGCCCCACTGCTCTCAGCTCCGCTGCTTCAGGGCCGCGCCCACTGCGGAGCCCTGCCCGTTTCAGGGGCGCGCGCGCTTCAGGCACCGGGCCGGTACCTGGCCGCCGAGCACGATCCGCCACTGGCTCCCGCCCCCGCACTCCCGGTATGCGGAGCGCCCGCCCCGGCCGATCGCGACCACGCACGATCGGACCTTCTCCCCTCGGCGCAGATACCGCACGAGGGGCGACACCGTCGTCGCGACCGGCCCCTCGTTCCTCGCGGGCTTGCGCACGGCGGCCTTCTGTACGGCCTCCCACATCGACGTGCACGGCGCGGACGCGGTGGGGGCTGCGGTGGCCGGCGGGGCGGTGGACAGGGCGGTCGCCAGCAGGAAGGCGGCGGCCGTGGTGGACAGGCGTCGGGTCAGGTGCATACCGCCTCAACCCCGGCACCCACCGGACCGGTCACGGCCACCGGCCGAAGATCACCCGACGGAGATCGACCGGGCCCGGCGGCAGACGCAGGCGTGACGCTTCACCGACTGGGTCGTTGAACAGTGCACCCCCCGAAACGGGCCCCGGGAAATCTGTCCCGGGGCCCGTTGACCGGCGGCCTCTCCGCCGCTCCCGCGCCGTACGGCTGCGGCCGGTGAAGTCCTAGCGGCGCAGTGCTGCCAGGTTGCGGTAGCCGATGGCCGCGTGTTCCAGGGACTGGCCCGGGTTCGTGGTGCTCGGAGCGTTGTCCTGCTCGATCATCGGGTTGTGGTAGTTGCGCTGGCCGACCCGCGAGAAGAACGTGTGGTAGTCGATGACGCCGGTGCCGAACGGGACCATGTCGTAGCCCTGGCCGTTGGTCGCGTTGACGACGCCGTCCTTGGCGTGGAACAGCGGGTAGCGCTTGTTGTGGCGGGTGACCAGGCCGGCCGGGTCGAAGATGTTCGTCCGGGTCGAGCCGTCGTGGGCGGTGTAGGTGCGGAACTTGTACTGGGCCACGTGCGCCCAGAAGATGTCCATCTCCAGCCAGACCGTCTTCGGGTCGGTGATGGACAGGAAGTACTCCAGCTTGCGGATGCCGGAGCTGCGGGTCGGCCGGCCCTGGGCGTCGAGCGGGCCGCCGTCCAGGAGGAAGCCGTAGGCCGCGTCGTGGTTGTGGGTGTACAGCTTCAGACCGGCGCGGCGGGCGAGGGCGCCGAGGGCGTGCCACTTGTCGGCGGCCACGTCCCAGTCCGCCTTGTAGGCGCTGCTGGTGGGGTCGCCGCCGGTGCCCACATGGGCCATGCCGAGGATGTTGGCGATCTCCAGGTGCTTCTTGAAGGTGTCCAGGTCCGCGGTGGACAGCGGCCAGGAGCCGGGGATGAAGCCGTGGTTGCCCTGGGCGCGCAGTCCGTTGTCATCGAGCCAGCGGCGCAGCTGCTTCGCGCCCTCGACGGACTCCAGGCTCGCCCCGCCGGGCGCGTTGGCGTGCTGGCCGTAGCCCGCGAACTCGACCTGCTGGTAACCGAACCGGGCGAGCTGCTCGAACACCGCGCGGAAGCCGGACGGCAGCGTGCTGGTCCCCGGGTCGCGGCCGATGGCGTCACGGACGGTGTAGAGGATGATGCCGCGCTTGTCCGCGGGGACGAGAACCTGCCCCTTGCCGTTCTCGCCGCCCTTGTTCTCCGCCCCGGGTGCGGCGTGGACGGGGCCCGCGCCGAGGACGGGGGCGGCGATCGCGCCCGCCGCGACGGCGGTGCAGGTGCTCAGGAAGCTGCGGCGGCCGATGCCGAGGCTGCGGCGCAGCTGGTCGTCGGAGTGCTGGTTCATGTTCAACGGGTGCCTTCCTTCACAGGTGACCGGTACCGAGACCGGCGAGGTGGAGCAGGAGCGGTTTCACGTCGGTGGCCGCGATGCGGTCGCCGACGGCGCGGGGGGTGGAGCACAGGAGGAGCGGACCGTCGTCGTCGCTCGTGGGGAGGCGGCCGTGGCTGCCCCGGACGGGTGTGGCGTCGAGGGGTACGACCGCCATGCGGTAGCGCAGGCCGAGCTTCTTGCGGGCGAGCGCGGTGGCCGCCTTGACCTTGACGTAGGGGTCGTGGGGATCCATGAACAGCTCGACCGGGTCGTAGCCGGGTTTGCGGTGGATCTCCACGAGCTGCGCGAAGTCGGGTGCGCGGACGTCGTCGAGCCAGTAGTAGTACGTGAACCAGGCGTCGGGTTCGGCCACCGCGACCAGTTCGCCGGCCCGCGGGTGGTCCAGGTGTTGGGCCTTCTTGCCCTCGTCGTCGAGGAGTTGCTCGATGCCGGGCAGGCCGTCGAGGGCGGCGCGGGTGGCGGCCAGGTCCTCGGGGCGGCGGACGTAGACATGGGCGATCTGGTGGTCGGCGACGGCGAACGCGCGCGATGCCATCGGGTCCAGGTACTCCATGCCGTCCTGGGTGTGGACTTCCAGCAGGCCCGCGCGGCGCAGGGCGCGGTTGATGTCGACGGGCCTGCTGACCTTGGTGATGCCGTACTCGGACAGGGCGACGACGGTACGGCCCTGGGCGCGGGCGTCGTCGAGGAGCGGGGCCAGGGCGGCGTCGAGGTCGGTGGCGGCCTGCAGGGAGCGCGGGTCGTCGGGGCCGTAGCGCTGGAGGTCGTAGTCGAGGTGGGGGAGGTAGCACAGGGCGAGGTCGGGTGTGCGGGTGCGCAGGATGTGCCGGGTGGCGTCGATGATCCACTGGCTGGAGGTGAGGTCGGCTGCCGGACCCCAGAAGCGGAAGAGGGGGAACGTGCCGAGCTCTTCGGTGAGTTCGTCGTGCAGGGCGGCCGGTCTGGTGTAGCAGTCGGGTTCCTTGCGGCCGTCGGCGTAGTAGACGGGGCGCGGGGTGACGGTGATGTCGGTGTCGGCGCCCATGGCGTACCACCAGCAGATGTTGGCGACCGTGTAGCCGGGGTGGGCGCGGCGGGCCGCGTCCCAGATCTTGTCGCCCGCGACGAGCCCGTTGTGCTGGCGCCAGAGGAGTACGTCGCCGAGTTCACGGAAGTACCAGCCGTTGCCGACGATGCCGTGTTCGGCGGGGAGCGTGCCGGTGAGGAAGGTGGACTGGGCGGCGCAGGTGACGGCGGGCAGGACGGTGCCGAGGTGTGCCCGGGACCCGTTGTCGGCGAGTGCCCCGAGGTGGGGCATGTGGGCGAGGAGGCGGGGGGTGAGGCCGACGACGTCGAGGACCAGCAGCGGGGTGGGTGCGGTCATGGCTGCTCCTTCAGTCCGAGGTCGGTCAGCAGGTCGCGGGCGAGGGCGAGTTCGGCGGCGATGCCGTCGGCGAGCCCGTCGCGGTCCCGGGGGCGCAGGCCGGGCGGGAGTGCCTGCCAGGTGTACGTCTCGACCTCCAGGTGCCGGGTGAGGGGGCGGGGTCCGCCGACGAGGCGGGTGAGGGCGGCGCGCAGTTCCGGGTGCGTGGCGGTGAGGGGGCCGTCGGGTTCGGCGTGCAGCGGGACGTGGAAGTGGGCGCGCCACGGCGTGCCGGCGGGGAGCGTGTCGCCGGCGAGGGCTTCGGGAAGGTCGTCGGTGCCGTGCAGCCCGGCGGGGGTGCGGGTCCGGGTCTGGTGCAGGAAGCGGGGTTCGGCGAACTCGGCCAGGGCGTCGCGTACTTGGGGGCGGCCTGGGTGCTCGGCGTGCAGGGCGGCCGACAGTTGCGCCTTGACGACGGGGATGTGCGCGGCGGCGAGGTCGTCCAGTGCGATGCGCGGGTCCTCGAAGGAGGTCGCGAGGTGACAGGTGTCGACGCAGACGCCGACGCGGGGGTGGGCGACGGCGGTGAGCGGGGCCAGGGCGTCGTGGGTGGTCTCCACGGTGCAGCCAGGCTCGGGTTCCAGGCCGACGCGGATGGAGCGGCCGGTGAGTTCGGCCAGAGTGTCGAGGCGGGTGCCGAGGGTGCGCAGGGCGTCGTGGCCGGTGCGGGCGCGGTCGGCGCTCCAGCCGGTGCGCCAGCCGAGCGGCAGGGTGGAGATGCTGCCCTCGGTGACGTCGTCGGGCAGCAGCGCGCCGAGGATCCGGGCCAGCGCGGTGGTGTGTTCGAGGCGCTCGGGGTCGGCCCAGTCGGGCTTGTACACCCGGTACTTGACCTCGTCGGCGCCGAAGCCTTCGTACGGGAAGCCGTTGAGGGTGACGACCTCCAGGCCGCGCCGGTCGAGTTCGCCGCGCAGGGTGCTCAGGGCGGCCGGGTCGCAGTCCAGGGCGCGGGCGGCGTCCCGGGCGAGCCACAGGCCGATCCCGAGGCGGTCGCGGCCCAGCCGGCGGCGCACCGGTTCGCAGTGGTCGCGCAGTTGGGCGAGGACGCCGTCGACGGTCTCGGCGGGGTGCACGTTGGTGCAGTAGGCGAGGTGGACGGTCGTACCGTCGGGGTGGGTGAAGCGCATCGCTCACTCCCCGCCGCGGGCGAGGGAGTTGCCCTCGTGGGTGGCCTCGGGCTGCGCGATGTCCAGGTCCAGCCGGCCGCTGAGCCCGTAGAAGGCGACCGGGTTGCGCCACAGCACCCGGTCGACGTCGTCCTCGGTGAAGCCCTCGGCGAGCATCAGGTCGGCCACCGCGCGGGTCTTCAGCGGGTCGCTGCGGCCCCAGTCGGCGGCGGAGTTGACGAGCACCTTCTCGGGGCCGTAGGCGCGCAGGATCTCCACCATGCGCCGCTCGTCCATCTTGGTGTCGGGGTAGACGGAGAAGCCCAGCCAGCAGCCGCTGTCCTTGGCCTCCTTGACGGTCGTCTCGTTGAGGTGGTCGACCAGGACCCGGTCCAGGGGCAGGGCGGACTCGCGCACGACGTCGAGGGTGCGGCGCAGGCCCGCGAGCTTGTCGCGGTGCGGGGTGTGCACGAGGGCGGGCAGGCCGTGGTCGGCGGCGAGCTGGAGCTGAGTGGCGAGGGCCTTGTCCTCGGCGGGGGTCATGGAGTCGTAGCCGATCTCGCCGACCGCGACGACCTGGTCCTTGACGAGGTAGCGGGGCAGTTCGTCCAGGACGGGCGTGCAGCGCGGGTCGTTGGCCTCCTTGGGGTTGAGGGCGAGGGTGCAGTGGTGGGCGATGCCGTACTGGGCGGCGCGGAACGGCTCCCAGCCGAGCAGGGAGTCGAAGTAGTCGAGGAAGGAGGCGGGTGAGGTGCGGGGCTGGCCGAGCCAGAACGCGGGTTCCACCAGCGCGCGGATGCCGGCGGCCCGCATGGCCTCGTAGTCGTCGGTGGTCCGGGAGGTCATGTGGATGTGGGGGTCGAACAGGCGCATCAGGACTCCTTGCGGCTCGGTGCGGTGGCCAGGGCCAGCACCTGGTGCAGACCGGCGGGGACCGGTCGGTCGGCGGCAGTGCGCTCGGCGGCGAAGTCGGAGAGCATCCGGGCGAGTTCGGCGTCGTCGTGGGCGCGCTCGTCGAGGGCGGCGACCGCGTCGACGGGCACGCCGGTGAACAGGCACTTGAGGACGGCGTGCCGCCAGCCGTGGGTGTCCAGGTGGCGGGCCGCGTAGGGGCCGACGGCGGCGGCGACCAGCCGGGTGTCGTTGGTGCGCAGGGCGTCCTCGGTGAGCGGCAGCGCGTCCGGGCCCGGCACGAGGTGCGGCAGGGCGAGCAGCACGGCCCGCCGTTCGTCGGCGGTGCCCTGCCGGTAGACGCGGGTGAGGGCGGCGGTGTCGGCACGGGCGGCGTGCAGGATCAGGACGCGGGCGGCGTCGGCGTGCCGGCTGCCGCAGCGGCGTCCGGCCTCCGCGAGCCGCAGTTCCCAGGCGCTGATCGGTCCGTGTCCGCCCGGGTGTTCGGCGGCTTCGGCCAGGGCCTGCCGGTACCACCGACGGGCGGCCGGATCGAGGTGCGTGTCGAGGTGTTCGCGCAGGGCGCCGAGGGAGGGCGCCGCTGCGACGGCGGTGTGGGTCACGGTGTGCTCCTTTGCGTCCTGGGCGGGTGGCCGGCCGCGCGGTACCGGTGAAGTGGGGGTCACGGCGTGCTCGCGGGAGGGGTTTCGGCGGCGCGGCGCAGGAACGGCAGCGAGGTCGTGGCCTGGTGGGGACCGGCGTGGGAGTGGCGGGGCAGTTCCACGACCGTCAGGCCCTGGTAGCCGCTGGTGTCGAGGGCCGCGAGGACGGACGGGAAGTCGATCTCGCCCTCGCCGAACGGGAGATGGTCGTGGACGCCGCGCCGCATGTCCTCGATCTGGACGTGCCGCAGCCAGGGCGCGGCGGCGCGTACGCAGTCCTGGGGCGGCAGGGCCTCCAGGCACTGGCAGTGGCCGATGTCGAGGGTGAGGCCCAGGGCGGGCGGGTCGCCGAGCAGGCCGCGCAGATGGTGGAAGTCGGCGAGGGTGGCGAGGAGGTGGCCGGGCTCGGGTTCGACGGCGAGGGGGATGCCGGCGGCGTCCGCGGCCTCCAGCACGGGTGTGAGGGAGGCGGCGAGCCGCTGCCAGGCCGGGCCGGGGTCCGCCACCGTTGACGGAACGATTCCGCTGAAGCAGTGCACGGCCCGTGCCCCGAGGTCCGCCGCCACCCGCACCGCCCGCAGGAGCAGGTCCGTGCGGCGGGCGCGGTCCTGCGGGTCCGGGTCGAGCAGGGACGGCCCGTGCTTGCGACGCGGGTCGAGGACGTAGCGGGCACCGGTCTCCACGGTGACGTCCAGGCCGAGCCCGGCCAGCCGCTTCGCGACCCGGCGGGTGCGTTCGGCGAGGTGGGGAGCCAGCGGGTCGAGGTGCATGTGGTCGAGGGTCAGGCCGACGCCGTCGTAGCCGAGGTCGGCGAGCAGCGCGAGGGCGTCGTCGAGCCGCAGGTCGGTGAGGCCGTTGGTGCCGTACCCGAAGCGCAGGGTCATGTCACGCTCACCTTTCTCGACAGCCGGGCCGCCAGCGGGGCGAGCGCGGCGGTGCACAGCGCGGCGACGGGGGCGCCGGCGCGCGCGCAGAGGGCGGCCTGGAGGGGGATGGTGGCGCGGATGCCGCCCCCGACGGCCTTCTGGGTGAGCTGGGGCGAGGGGTTGAGGGCGGCGTGCAGATAGGGGCGGGCGGCCAGGGCGGTGTAGGCGGCGGTGAGCGCGGTGCCCAGCGCCCGCGGGGCCGTTCCCTCACGGGTGTCGCCCGGCGGGCCGGGGGTGGGTGCGGCACCCCGGCCCGCCGGGAGTCGCCGGGCGAGCAGGAGTCCGAGTGCGCCCGCCGTGGTCAGCGCGGCGAGCGGGGGCAGTACCGCTCCCCCAGTGGTCTCGTGCCGGGAGACCGTGGTGAGGGCCAGGGTGTGGGTGCTCAGCAGCGCGGCGGAGGGCAGGGCCCGGCGCACCGTGCCCCGCTGCGGTCCGGTGGCCGCCGCGCCGAGCAGCAGGTCGAGTCCGCGGGCCGCCGCCATCGCCGCGGGACCGGCCGCGGTGCGCTTGAGGCCCAGGTCGTACGCCCATACGGTGGCCGCGAGCGAGGCCGCGACGGCGAGGGCGGGGCGGCCGGCGCGGGCGGCGAGGGCCAGGCCGGCCGCGGTGAGCGCACCGGCCGCGGTGAGGGCGGCCGCGGGCTTGATGCGGCCGGAGGGCAGGGGCCGGTGCGGGCGCTCGGCGGCGTCCTCCTCGCGGTCGGCCCAGTCGTTGAGCGCCATGCCGGCCTCGTAGAGGCACAGCGAGCAGCCCGCTGCCAGCAGGGTGCGCCGTCCGGGCCGTCCCGGCGCGGCCGCCGCCCCGGCCAGCACATCGCCGGGTACGGTCAACAGCGCGGGCAGGCGCAGCAGTTCGGCCCAGGCGCGGGCACTCACACGGCCTCCCGCAGCCGCTGTCCGAACCGTACGAGCGCCGCGTACTGCTCCCCGAGCGCCGAAGGCGCCTGCCCCACCGGGTCCTTGAAGTAGAAGCCTAGGTCGGTCAGCGGTCCCCGGATGCCCGACTCGTGGGCGCGCAGGGTCAGTCGGGCCAGGTCCAGGACCAGGGGCGCCGCCAGGGCCGAGTCGCAGCCCTGCCAGATGGTCTGGAGGATCATGCGGGTGCCGAGGAAGCCGTCGAAGGCGATGTGGTCCCAGGCGGTCTTCCAGTCGCCGAGCGCCGGTACGTCGTCGATGTGCACCTCGCCCTGCGGGCTGCCGCCGAGGGTGTCGGCCAGGACGCGTTCCTTGCCGGCGTTCTTGGCGGCGGCGGCCGCCGGGTCGGCCAGCGCCGCGCCGTCGCCGCCGCCGAGCAGGTTGGTGCCGGACCAGGCGCGCACGTCCAGCGCCCGCTGCGCGAACATCGGTCCGAGGACCGAGCGCAGCAGGGTCTGTCCGGTCTTGCCGTCCCGGCCGGCGTACGGCGCACCGGCGGTCGCGGCCACCGCGGCCAGTGCCGGGTGGTGCAGTCCCGTCGAGGGGGTGAAGTTGACGTAGCCGCAGCCGGCGCGCAGGGCCGCCGCCGCGTACAGCGAGCTCGGCGGCAGGTCGGCGCCGTCGGCGGCGGGTTCGGTGGAGGCCACGTTGACCACGACGGCGCGCTCCAGCCGTCCGCGCCGTACGAAGTCCTGGATGTCGGCGGTGAAGGCGGCGATCAGCCGCTCGGTGCTGCGGGTGTCACCCGGGGCCGGGCCGCCCGGCCGTATCTCCGCGTCGGCCGCGGCGAGTTCGGCCGCCACCGCGGCCGGCAGTCCGTGCGGCAGGACACCGTCCGCGGCCAGTTCCTCCGCCCGTTTGGGCAGCGGGCAGTCCGTCGTGTCGTGGCCGCCGAAGACGAGGGACGCGAGGGGCGGCAGACCGCTGTCGGCGAACGGCGGCGTCTCGGTGACCATTCCGGTGGGCGGTTGCAGGCCCGCCGCCACGGCGGCGCAGCCGGCCACGGCGGTGGTGGCGACGGAGCCGCGGGCACCGATCAGCCACACTCCCACGCGGGTGCGGGGAAGGGACGCGGACATGGGCAGCCTCCTTGACGGGCGCGGACCCTGGTGGGTGAGGACCCCTGGTGGGTGAGGAGAAAAGACGGCGGGCGGGGGTCCGGCGTCCCCCGCCCGCCGCCGCTCAGCGGCCCTTGACGGGCAGTTCCTTGATCCGGATGTTGCGGAACGACACGTCGTCACCGGCTCCGTGGTTCTGGATGCCGATGTGTCCGTCGCGCAGGCTCCGGGCCGGATCGGTATTGGTGAAATCGTTGATCTTCACGCCGTTGAGCCAGACCCGCAGTCGTTCGCCCTGCACGCGGATCTCGTACGTGTTCCACTCCCCCGGCGGATTCAGCGCACGGTCGCGCTTCTTCACGTCGGCGGACCGGAAGCCGTAGACGGAGCCCGTGGTCTTCTCGGGCACGTCGGTGGCGTCGATCTGGATCTCGTAGCCGTTGTCGACCGCCGACCAGGGGTCGTCCGAGGGCGGGAAGCCCACGAACACACCCGAGTTGTCGTCGCCGGCCGCCTTCCAGTCGAGCTTCAGCGAGTACGAGCCGAAGCTCCGCGGGGTGTACCAGAGCAGTCCCAGACCTCCGTCCGACGTGAGCGTGCCGTCGTCGGAGCGGGTGAAGCCGCCCGGGCCCGCCTGTCGCCAGCCGTCCAGGGAGCTGCCGTCGAAGAGCGGCCGATAGCCGTTCTCGGGCCGGCAGTCGGCCTGGACGTCGCCGATGACCCACCGGATGCCGCCCAGCAGATGCTGCCGGAAGGCGGGGTCGGCGTAGGACTCCTTGGTGTGGCCGCCGCCGGTGTAGAAGGCGCGGCCGCCCTGGTAGTCCTGGCACCAGGCGATGGGATGGTCGCCGTTCATGGTGCCGCCGGTGTACGACGTCTCGTCCAGGGAGGCCAGGACGTGGGCGTGCTCGCGCGGGTTCGAGCGGTAGTTGTACCACTCGTCCGTGCGCTCCCAGGTCCGTCCCAGGTGCGAGGTCGCCGGGTGGGCGCGGTCCTCCACGTTCACCGTGGCCGGCTGGATCGCCGGGTGGTTCTGGAAGTACGCGCCCGCCAGGCCGCCGTAGAACGCCCAGTCGTACTCGGTGTCGGCGGCCGAGTGGACACCGACATAGCCCCCGCCGTGCCGGACGTACCCCTCGAACGCGTCCTGCTGGGCGGCGTCGAGGACGTCGCCGGTGGTCGACATGAAGACCACGGCGTCGTAGCGGCGCAGGTTCTTGCCGGTGAAGGCGCCCGCGTCCTCGGTGGCGTCGACGGTGAAGCCGTTGGCCCGGCCGAGCTGCTCGACGGCGGCGATGCCCTCGGGGATGGAGTCGTGCCGGAAGCCCGCGGTCTTGGAGAAGACCAGGACGCGCTTGGTGTGGGCCGGGTCCGACACGGCGGGTGCGGTCATAGCACCGAGGAGCAGGGCGGCACCGAGCACCGCGGTGGTGGTTCTGGCCGTCGCTCTCATGGTGTCGCCTCCTCTCAGCCGGTGGTGAAGGTGAAGTCGTCGAGCTCGTAGAGGGATCCGCTGCCGCCCTTGAAGACGAGGTAGAGGGTGGTGGTGCCGCGCGGTGCCCGGGACAGGTCGGCGGAGACGTCCTGGTAGGTGTCCCAGCCGCCGGTCACCGGCACGCCGGCCTTGCCCAGCAGGGTGCCGGTCGCGGACCCGGCGCGGACCTCCAGGGTGCCGCCGGCGCCGGCCGAGGCGACCCGCGCGGTGATCTTCTTGGCGTTCGACAGGGCGTACGGGGTGAAGGCGATCCAGTCGCCGTTGCCGATGTCGCCGACGGTCCTGGCGCCGTGGGCGCCGGTGCGGTCGGTCACCGTGACACCGGAGGAGGTGCTGAAGTGCTCGGCCTGGCGGTGCCGGGGCTGGAGGACGCTGCGGGCGTGCGTGGTGAGCGCCTCCTGGCCGCCGCCTCCGTTGTCGGTGTACTGGGCGTCGAGGACACCGAAGATGTTGGCGTCCTGGTCGTGCCCGCCGTCGGCGCTGGTCTGGAGGGTGCCGGTGCAGCCCTGCGCGGAGGTCAGCGGGTGGCCGTGGGTGTCGTGGCCGAGGATGAAGTTGACGGTGACCTTGGCGCAGTCGATCGCCTTGCCGTCCTCGGGGTCGGTCACCTTCACCTTGAACGGAATGGCGTCACCGAAGCTGAACAGCTGCCCGTCCTGCGGGAGTTGCAGGGTGACGGTGGGCGCGGTGTTGCCGACGACCACCTGGACGCTCGCGCTGCCGGTGCGGCCGGTGGAGTCCTTCGCGGTCACCGTGGCGGTGTAGGTGCCGTTCTTCTTGTACTTGTGCGTCGGGTTGGCCCCTGCGGCGGTCGCGCCGTCGCCGAAGTCCCAGCTGTAGGTGAGCGCGTCGCCGTCCTGGTCGCTGGAGCCGGCCGTGGAGAAGGCCACCTTCAGCGGGGCCTGTCCGGAGGTGCGGTCCGCCGCCGCCTGGGCCACCGGGGAGTGCCCGTCGGTCGCGTTCTCGATGCGGTACAGGCCCGAGTGGTCGTCGCCGCCGAACCAGGCGGTGCCGTAGTCGAGCACGTAGAGGGCGCCGTCGGGGCCGAAGGCCATGTCCATCACCTGGGTGCCGCTCCAGGGGATGTCGTTGATCGACTGGACCTGGCCGTCGGCGTCGCTGGTGATGCGCTTGATCCAGCGGCGGCCGAACTCACCGGCGAAGAAGTCGCCGTCGTAGGCCGCGGGGAACTTCACGGGCGAGTCGAGGGCGGCGTCGTAGTGGTAGACCGGGCCGCCCATCGGGGACTCCGAGCCGGTGCCGAACTCGGGCACGGACGCGCCGTCGTAGGGGATCCAGGCCGGCTGCGCCGGGGGCAGGTCCGTCAGACCGGTGTTGTGCGGCGAGTCGTTCTTCGGCGCGGAACAGTCGAACCTGGCCCCGGAGGTCTTCGTCGCGAAGTCGTAGTCGGCGAAGGCGTCGTTGGCGCCGGTGCAGTACGGCCAGCCGAAGTTGCCGGCCTTGGTCACCCGGGCGAACTCGACCTGGCCGGCCGGGCCGCGGGCGGGGTCGGCCGCGCCTGCGTCGGGGCCGTAGTCGCCGACGTAGACGATGCCGGTCTTCTTGTCGACGCTGAAGCGGAACGGGTTGCGGAAGCCCATGGCGTAGATCTCGGGCCGCGTCCTGTCCGTGCCGGGCGGGAAGAGGTTGCCGTCGGGGACGGTGTAGGAGCCGTCGGCGGCGACCTTGATGCGCAGGATCTTGCCGCGCAGGTCGTTGGTGTTGCCCGCGGTGCGCTGCGCGTCGAAGCCGGGGTTGCGGTCGGCGCGCTCGTCCAGCGGGCTGTAGCCGTCGGACTGGAAGGGGTTGGAGTCGTCGCCCGTCGACAGGTACAGGTTGCCGGCCGCGTCGAAGTCGATGTCACCGCCGACGTGGCAGCACAGGCCGCGTGTGGTGGAGACGTCGAGGACCTTCTTCTCGCTGGCCTTGTCGAGGGTGCCGTCGGCGTTCAGCACGAAACGCGAGAGCCGGTTGACGCCGTCGAAGGGCGCGAAGTCGGCGGCGGTGCCGGTCTCCGGGGCGTCGCCCGCCGGGGTGTTCAACGGCGGTGCGTAGTAGAGGTAGATGGCGCGGTTGTGGACGAAGTCCGGGTCGACGCCGACGCCTTGCAGGCCCTCCTCGTCGTGGGAGTAGACGTCGAGCTTCCCGGCGAGGCGGGTGTTCCCGGCGGCGTCCGTCAGCCGCAGTTCACCGTCGCGGGAGGTGTGCAGGACCGAGCGGTCCGGCAGGACGGCGAGCGACATCGGCTCGCCGACCTCCGCCTCGCCCTTGGCGAGAGTGACCTGCTGGAAGTCCTCCGTCGGCGCTGCCGCTTCCTGACCGGTGACGGCAGCGCCGGCCTGGGGGGTGGTCAGGGTGAGAGTCGCTCCTGCGAGCAGGGCTCCGCTGAGCAGGGCGAGCGACTTGCGCAGACGTGTTCTGCGGTTCGCGTGGCGGGTGGTGGGGTCGTTCCCGTGCACGAATGGCCTCCAGATCGGGGCTGGTTGTACGGGTGGGTGCGTACGCCGGGATGCGCCGTCATCCCGGAGCCGTGACGAGCGGACGCCGGAGGCTGTCGTGGGGGCGCGGGGGGGGGGGGCCGGGACGCAATCACAGGTGCGGCCGGGTGTGTAGGCGGGACGGAGAACGGGCCCCG
>NZ_JBEOWS010000230.1:0-15627 GCF_040296125.1 Streptomyces sp. NPDC002265
GCTCCGGCCTGCGTCCGCCCAGCTCGGCGTGGGGGGACCCCAGGGGGGCCGCCGGGGCCGGTGGGGCGACGACGGCGAACCGGCCGTCGACGTGCCGCTGCCACCGCGCCCGCCGCTCACCCGCGGGAGCGGAGCGGACGGTGAACTCCCGAACGCCGTTCTCGGCGGGCAGCACCCGCAGTTGCAGCCGTACCGGCCGGTCCGCGTCGAGGCGCAGCGGCTGCACGAACGTGACGTCGGCCAGCGTGACCTCGGCGCCGTCGCCGTCCTGGAGGCCGGCCGCGGCCTCCAGGGCCATGCCGAGCAGGGCTGCGCCGGGCAGCCAGACCTCGCCGCCGACCTGATGGTCGCCCAGATAGGCGAAGCGGCTGTCGTTCAGGTCGAGTTCGGTCTGGAAGAGGTGCCGGTCGGGTTCGTCGCCGACTTCGACATGGGTGCCGAGCAGGGGCGAGCCGCCGGTGGTGGCGGGTGCGGGGGCGAGCCAGTGGCGTTCGCGGGCGAAGGCGTACGTGGGCAGATCGGTCCGGCGGCCGGCGCCGTCCGGGAACAGCGCGGACCAGTCGGGCGTGTGTCCGGCGGTGTACAACTCCCCGGCCCTGCGCAGCAGTACGGCGTGTCCGTCCTGCTGGCGGCGGAGCGAGGCGACGCCCACCGCGTCGATCCCGGCCTCGGCGGCGACCGCCTCGAGGGCGGGCAGCAGGGAGGGGTGCGGGCTCAGTTCGACGAAGTAGCGGTAGCCGTCGTCCAGCAGGCGCCGGACGGTGTCCGCGAAGCGGACGGGACGGGCGAGGTTGGCGTACCAGTACGCGGGGTCGAGACGGTCGCCCGGCACGGGCTCGGCGAGCACCGTCGAGTAGAGGGGGGTGTGGTTGTGCGTGCCGCGGATGCCGCGCAGGCGGTCGAGGAGCTCGTCGCGCAGGGGGTCCATCAGTGGGGTGTGCGAGGCGAACGGCGTCGACAACGGCCGTGCGGCGATCCCTCGTTCGGCGAGGTCGCGGCGCAGGTCGGCCAGCGCTTCGCCGTCCCCGGAGACGGCGGTGGCGCGGGCGCTGTTGACCGCGGCGACGAACAACCGGTCCGGGTAGGGCGCGAGCAGGGCCTCGGCCTCGGCGGGCGGCAGGTCCACGGCGAGCATGCCGCCGCGGCCGACCAGCGGCACGACGGTCCGGGCACGCCCGGTCACGACGGTCACGGCGTCGTCCAGGGTGAGGGCGCCCGCGCTGTAGGCGGCGGCGATCTCGCCGAGGCTGTGGCCGAACACGGCGTCGGGGACGACGCCGAGCGCCCGCCAGGCGGCGGCGAGCGCGGCGTTGACCGCGAAGAGCACCGGTTGCAGGTATTCGGTGCGGTCGAGCGGGGAGAACTCCTCCGGCGCCCGCAGCACGTTGAGCACCGACCAGCCCTCCTGGCGGTGCACCGCCCGGTCGATCCGGGTCAGTTCGGCGCGGAAGGCCTCCGACTCGGCCAGCAGGTCCACGGCCATGCCGGGCCACTGGCCGCCGTGTCCGGCGAAGACGAAGGCGACCTTGCCGGTCGGGTCCTCGCGGGGCCCGGCGAGCGGCACCCGGCCCGCGGCCAGCGCGTCGAGATGGGCGCGGAGTTCGGCCCGGTCGCCCGCCACGATCGCCGTGCGCCGCTCGAAGTGGCCGCGGTGCCGGGCGAGGGTGTGGGCGACGTCCGGCAGGCGGGTGTCGTCGGTGAGATGCCGGGCCAGCCGCGCCGCCTGCCCGCGCAGCGCGCCCTCGCTCCGCCCGGACAGCACGAACAGCCGTTTGCCCGCGGCGGGTTCGGGCCAGGACGAGTACTCGGGCCGCGATGAAGGGTCGGGCCGGGACGAGGACTCGGACCGGGGCGGAGCTTCCTCGACGACGATGTGTGCGTTGGTGCCGCTGATCCCGAAGGCGCTGACACCGGCGCGCCGCGGCCGGCCGGTCGTGGCGGGCCAGTCCACGGGCCGCCGGAGCAGCTCGAGTCCGCTGCCCTCCCAGTCGACATGGCGGCTCGGGGTGTCCGCGTGCAGCGTGACGGGCAGCCGGCCATGGCGTAGCGACTGGACCACCTTGATGAGTCCGGCGACGCCGGAAGCGGCCTGTGCGTGGCCGATGTTGGACTTCAGCGAGCCCAGGTACAGCGGGCGGTCCGCGGGCCGCGTGCCGCCGAAGACCTCCGCGAGGGCGTTCGCCTCGATCGGGTCGCCCAGTGTGGTGCCGGTCCCGTGCGCCTCCACGTGGTCGATGTCGCCGGGTTCGAGTCCGGACAGTTCCAGGGCCCGCCGGATCACACGTTCCTGGGCGGGGCCGTTCGGCGCGGACAGCCCCTGGCTGCGGCCGTCCTGGTTGACGGCCGTGCCGCGCAGCACCGCGAGCACCTCGTCGCCGTCCCGGCGGGCGTCGGTCAGCCGCTTCAGTACGAGCAGACCGGCGCCCTCGGCCCAGATCGCGCCGTCGGCGTCGTCGGAGAAGGAACGGCAGCGGCCGGTGGCGGACAGGCCGCGCAGCCGGCTGAACTCGACGAAGGTCCCCGGGGTCACCATCAGCGTCACCCCGCCCGCGAGGGCGAGATCGCACTCGCCGGAGCGCAGCGCCTGGGCCGCCAGGTGGGTGGCGACCAGGGACGACGAGCAGGCGGTGTCCACGGTCAGCGCCGGGCCGTGCAGCCCGAGCGCGTAGGCGAGCCGGCCCGAGGCCACGCTCAGCGCCGACCCGGTGCCGACGTACCCGTCGAGCTGGTCGAGCCGGGAGCCGGACAGGTAGTCGCTGCCGAACATGCCGACGTACACACCGGTGGTGCTGCCCGCCAGGTCCGCGGGCACGATCCCGGCCCGCTCCAGGGCCTCCCACGCGGTCTCCAGGAGCAGGCGCTGCTGCGGGTCCATGGCGGCGGCCTCTTTCGGGGTGATGCCGAAGAACCCCGCGTCGAAGGAGCCGATGTCGTCGAGGAAGCCCCCCTCGCGGGCATAGGTCTTGCCCGCCGCGTCCGGATCGGGGTCGTACAGCGACGCCACGTCCCACCGGCCGGCCGGGAACGGACCGACGGCGTCGCGGCCGTCCGCGACCAGCCGCCAGAGGTCCTCCGGGTCGCCGACGCCGCCGGGCAGACGGCAGGCCATGGCCACCACCGCGATCGGCTCGTCGGCACCCGGAGCGGTTGTGGCACCGACCGGAGCCGCCGTGGCCGCCCGGCCGGGCCCGGTGCGGCGCGCGGCGCCGGTCTGCGTCGCGAGCGGACCGGCGAGCAGGTACGCGGTGAGGCGGTCCGGGGTGGGGTGATCGAAGAGCAGGGTGGCGGGAAGCCGGACGTCGAGACGGCCGGCGATGCGGTTGCGCAGCTCCACGGCGGTCACCGAGTCCATGCCGAGCTCGCGCAACGGCTGGTCGGGTCGGACGGATTCGGCCGAGCGCAGTCCGAGGGCGCGCGAGGCCTCCTCGCGGACCAGGGCGAGGACCCGGCCCGCCCGCTCGGTCTCGGGCAGCCGGGCCAGCCGCGCGGCCGGCCCCCCGGACCGCCCGGCGGTGGCGGGCGCGGACAGCAGGGACCGCCACAGCGGCCCGTCCGCCGCCGGGCCCGTGCGCAGCCGGGGCAGGTCCAGCGCCCAGGCGACGAGGTGCGGGGTGCCGCGCCGCAGGGCGAGCGCGGTGAGTCCGCGGCCCTGTTCGGGGGTGAGCGCGCGGTGGCCCGACCGGGCCATCCGCTCCAGGTCGGCGTGTTCGGCGGCCAGTCCCTCGCCGGACCAGGCGCCGTAGGAGACGGAGGTGGCGGGCAGGCCCAGCGCCCGCCGGTGGTGGGCGAGCTGGTCCAGGAAGACGTTGGCCGCCGCGTAGTTGCCCTGCCCGGCGTTGCCGACGACTCCGGCGGCCGAGGAGACCAGCAGGAACGTCGTGAGCGGCAGGCCGGCGGTCAGCCGGTGCAGGTGGGCGGCCCCGTCGGCCTTGGGACGCAGGACCCGGGCGAGCCGTTCGGGGGTCAGCTCGGCGACGATGCCGTCGTCCAGGACGCCCGCGCAGTGCACGACTCCACGCAGCGGCAGCTCCTCGCCGACACCGGCAAGCACGCCGGCGAGGGCGTCCGCGTCGGCGACGTCGCAGGCCACCACCTCGACCTCGGCGCCGAGCGCGGTGAGTTCGGCCGTGACGTCCGCGGCGCGCGGATCGTCCGGCCCCCGGCGTGAGGTCAACAGCAGCCGCGGGACGCCCTGTTCGGCGAGCAGCCGGGCGAGGTGGCGGCCGACGGCGCCCAGCCCGCCGGTGACGAGCACGGTGCCGTCGGCGGGCAGGCCGGCGGCCGGCTCCGTCGCGCGGGCCCGCACCAGCCGTGGGGCGAGCAGTTCGCCGTCGCGCAGGGCGAGTTCGGGCTCGCCGGGGTGCGCGAGGGCGGCGCCCAGCCGCTCGGCGGAGAGATCGTCGAGGTCGAGCAGGGTCAGCCCGAGGGCGGGGTGCTCGGCGCGGGCGCTGCGGGCCAGGCCCCACAGCACGGACTGGGCGAGCCCCGTCACGGGGTCCCCCTCGGCGGCCGCGACCGCGTTGCGCGTGACCCAGACGGTCCGGGCGGGCGCCTCGTCGGGAGCGAGCGCCGTCAGGGCGTGCAGTTCGGCGAGCGCGGAGGCCGCCAACTCCTGTGCCGCGGACGCCGGTTCCGACTCGCGCGCCGGGTGCGGCCAGATCCGTACGACGATGTCGGCATCCGGCCCGGCCATCGGGAAGCCCGCCGCGGCGAGGCCGTGCGCCATCGCCTCGACCGTGGGGTCCGACGGCTCGCCGAGGACGGTCCAGGTACCGGCGTCCGGCTGCGCCGTGGGCGCCGCCGTCCCCGGTCCGGCCGTCCCCGGTCCCGGCGTCGCGTCCACCTGCGTCCACGTCACCTCGTACAGGTGGCGGGCGTGCTCGGACACCGGGTCCAGGTCGGCCGGCGCCACCGCCCGCAGTCGTACGTTCTCCAGCCGTCCGGCCGGGAAGCCGTCGGTGTCCCACAGGGTCACCTCCAGCGTGCGGTCGGCCGCCGTGCCGCCGGTCCGCCGTACGCGGACGGTCAGCTCGGTCCCGCCGTCATCCGGCGGCAGCACGCAGCGGCCCACCGAGACCGGCAGCAGCACCCGGCCGTCGGCCGGGTCGAGCGCGGCGGCCACGTGCAGCGCCGCGTCGAGCAGCGCGGGGTGGACGGGATAGGGGTCGCTCACGTCCCGGGCCGCGGCGGGCAGCGACAGCCGGGCCAGCAGCTCGCCGTCGCCGGTCGTCACGGCCTCCCGGACGCCCCGGAAGGCGGGTCCGTAGCCCAGCCCCAGCCCGGCCAGCCGGTCGTAGGCGTCCGGGCTCCAGGCGGGTGCGGCGGCCTCCGGCCATACGGGCGGCCGCCCGTCCGCCGCCGCCGCCGCGTCGATCGAAACATCCGCCACGGTGGCCGTCGCGGTAGCGGTCGCGGTCGCGGTCGCGGTCGCGTGCAGGGTCCAGCCGACGGCGTCCCCGCCGCGGGTACGGCTGTGGACGGTGACCTCCGGTACCGGTCCTTCCGTGCCGACCTCGACGGACACCTCGACGGTACCGGCGGACGGCAGGGTGAGCGGGCTGACGACGAGCAGGTCGGCGAGGTCGGCCGGACGGTCGGGGCGGGCCGTGTGGAGCGCCGCGCGGCACAGCTCCAGCAGGGTCGTGCCGGACACCACGGTCCTGCCGTACACCGTGTGGTCGGTCAGCCAGTCGGCGGTGGCCGGGGACCACTCGTTGCGGAACGTCCAGCGGGTCTGGTCGGCCGACTGGAGCTGGATGCCCAGCAACGGGTGCGCGGCCCGGTCGAGGAGCCCGGAACCGCCGCCCGCGACGGACTCGGGCTCGATCCAGTACCGCTGCGGGTCCCAGGCGTAGGTGGGCAGTTCGGCCGGCCCGGTGCCGGGCACCAGCCGCCGCCAGTCGACCGGCCTTCCGTGGACGTGGAGTTCGGCCGTCGCCAGGTCCAGGCAGGCCGGTCCGTCCTCGTCCCGGCGCAGCGAGGCGACGGCGAGCAGGTCGTGGCCCGCCTCCTCACCGACCGTGCGCAGTGCGGTCGACAGGGCCGGGTGCGGGCCGAGTTCGACGAAGCAGCGGTAGCCGTCGGCCGCCATGCGCGCCACCGTGGGTCCGAAGCGGACGGGCGCGCGCAGGTTGGTGTACCAGTAGTCGGCCGCGAGTTCTCCGGTGACCGGTTCGCCGGTGACCGTGGAGTACCAGGTGACGGAGGTCGGGGTGGTGACGACTCCGTCGAGTTCGTCCAGGACGCTCGCGCGGACCGGCTCGACCGCGGCGCTGTGGGACGCGTAGTCGACGTCGAGGCGGCGGACGAAGACCTGCTCCCGGTCGAGGTCGGCCAGCAGCGCCTCCAGGGCCTCGACGGCACCGGAGACCACGGTGGAGCGACCGCTGTTGACGGCGGCGACCGAGACAGGGCCGTCGAGTCCGGCGAGACGGTCCTCCAGCTCGGTGTGCGGGAGGCCGACGACGGCCATGGTCCCGGAGCCGGACAGCCCGGTCAGGGCCTGGCTGCGCAGCGCGACCACGGCCGCCGCGTCGTTGAGGCTGAGCGCCCCGGCGACACAGGCCGCGGCGACCTCGCCCTGGCTGTGCCCGATCACGGCGTCCGGGCGGATGCCGCGGGCCCGCCACACCGCGGCCAGCGACACCATCACGGCGAAGAGCGCCGGCTGGACGACGTCGACGCGGTCCAGGCCGGGAGCGCCCGTGTCACCGCGCAGGACGGCCGCGACGGACCACCCGGTGAACGGGCGCAGGGCGCCGTCGCAGCGGTCGAGTTCGTCCGCGAACACCGGGTCCCGGGCCAGCAGGTCCCGGGCCATGCCGGTCCACTGGGCGCCCTGCCCGGGGAAGACGAAGGCCAGCTTGCCGGCGGGCCCGCTCTGCCGGGGCCCGACGGTCGGGCCGCCCTCGGTGCTGTGATCTCCCCGGTCGTCCTCGGCGGCCAGCGCGCGCAGCGCGGCCCGCAGCGTGTCGCGGTCACCGGCGCGGACGACGGCGCGTTGCTCGAAGTGGGTGCGGTGGTGCGCGAGCGTGGCGCTCACCGCCGGCAACGGCAGCCCGGGGCGGGCGTCCAGGGTCTTGAGGAGCCGGGCGGCCTGGCCGCGCAGGGCGGGAAGGGTGCGGGCGGAGAGAGGGAAGAGAAGATCCGCGGACACGGCGGCGGACGCGTCCGCCGGCAGCACGCCGGGCACCTCCGCAGACACCTCCGTCGGCGCCGCGCCGGACACCTCCGTCGGCACCACGTCAGGCACATCCGTCGCCACCGCGGCGGACGCATCCGGCAGCACCTTCGCGGACACCTCCGTCGCCACCGCGGCGGACGCATCCGTCGGCACCACGCCAGGCACATCCGTCGGCGCCACGTCGGACGCGTCCGTCAGCGCCTTCGCGGACACCTCCGTCGGCAGCACGTCAGGCGCATCCGTCGGCAGTTCCGTGGGTGCTGTCCGGGGTGCCTCCTCCAGGACCACGTGCGCGTTCGTGCCGCTGATGCCGAACGCGCTGACCCCGGCGCGTCGCACCCGGTCCGCGCGGTGCGGCCACTCCTCACCGGCCTGGTGCAGGCGCAGGCCGCCGCGCGCCCAGTCGACGTGCTCGGTCGGGGTCCCGGTGTGCGGGGACCCCGGGATCCGCTGGTGCCCGAGGGCCAGTACGGTCTTGATGACCCCGGCGATACCGGCCGCGGCCTGGGTGTGACCGATGACGGACTTCAGGGAGCCGACGCCGAGCGGCCGGTCCTGCGGACGGTCCGGTCCGAAGACCGCGGCCAGCGCGTTGCCCTCGACGGGGTCGCCCAGCCGCGTTCCGGTGCCGTGGGCCTCGACGTGGTCGATGTCCTCGGGGCGGAGCCCGGCGGTGTGCAGGGCGGCGCGCAGCACCCGTTCCTGGGCGAGGCCGCTCGGGGCGCTGAGCCCCTGGCTGCGCCCGTCCTGGTTGATCGCGGAGCCCCGGATCACGGCGAGCACCCGGTCGCCGTCCCGGTCTGCGTCCGCGAGCCGCTTGAGCAGCACCAGGCCGCAGCCCTCGGCCCACACCACGCCGTCCGCGTCGGCCGAGAAGGGCCGGCACCGCCCGGACGGCGACAGCCCGCGCAGTCGGCTGAACTCGACGTGCCCGCGCGGGGTCACCAGCAGGCTCGCGCCGCCCGCGAGGGCCAGGTCGCACTCGCCGCCCGCCAGCGCCCGGGACGCGAGATGCAGGGCGACGAGGGAGGAGGAGCAGGCGGTGTCGACGGTGACGGCGGGGCCCTGGAGGCCGAGGGTGTAGGCCAGGCGCCCGGAGGCGACGCTGGACGCGGAGCCGGTGCCCACGTGCCCGTCGAGCTGTCCGAGGGACGCGGCGGACAGGTAGCCGCTGTCGTAGAGGCCGACGTAGACGCCGGTGTTGCTGCCGTTCAGGCTGTCGGGGAGGATGCCCGCGCGCTCGATCACCTCCCAGCCGGTCGCCAGGAGCAGCCGCTGCTGGGGGTCCATGGCCGCGGCCTCGCGCGGGGAGATGCCGAAGAAGGACGCGTCGAAGCGGTCGATGGAGTCGAGGAACCCGCCGCGCAGGGTGTAGGCCCGGCCGACGGCCTCCGGGTCGGGGTCGAGGAGCTGCCGGGTGTCCCAACGGCCTGCGGGCACTTCGGTGATGGCGTCCTCGCCCGAGGTCAGCACCCGCCACAGGGCCTCGGGGTCGTCGGCTTGGCCGGGGTAGTGACAGGCCATGGAGATGACGGCGATGTCGTCGTGGGCCGGTGCGGGCCGCCGCGCGGACGACTGGGCGGCCGGCTGGGCTCCCCCGGGCTCCGGGTCGGTGAGCAGCGCGTCGGCCAGGGCCGCGACGGTGGGGTGGTTGAACAGGTAGGACGGCTCCAGCGGCCGGCCGACGTACTCCGCGAGCTCGACGGTCAGGGCGACCAACTGACGCGACCCCAGGCCGAATTCGGCGATCGGCCGGTGCGGGTCGACGGTCAGCGGGTCGAGTCCGGCCGCCTCGGCGACGGCCGTCGCCAGCCAGGCCCGTATGTCCTCGGCGGTCGTCGGGGACGGCTCGGGGTTCCGCTTCGGGGACTCGTTCGCAGGCATCGGGAAAAGGTGTCCTCAGGAGCTGGGGTTCAGGCGGAATGCCGTGCCTGCCGGGCACGGCCGTACGGCGGCTGCGGGCGGGCACGGGCGACGGGGCGGGGTCGGACGGGCGGCGGTGCGGGCGTGGGCAGCCGTGTCCTGCCGGGTCCGCGCCAAGTACCGGGCGGGACGCGGGAGTCGGACCGTCGGCACGGACGGGCGGGCCCGTGACGGACGTACCCCCGCGGGCACGACAAGGCGTGCCCGCCGCGGGCGCGCCCTGCCGCCGGGACCGGCGCCCCACCCGTCATCGGCGTCGAACCCGTGGCAGCGGCAAGGGCAAGGGCACCCACGATCGTCGTCGTACCGTCGGCGGACTCGCGCCGCCCGCGGGAGGGAGCGTGCCCGCGCCCGGTGTCATCCCGTGGCGGACGCACCCACCGTCGAGAGGGTGCCGTCGCTGTACGCGGCCCGGCAGGCGCGGCGCTGGATCTTGCCGCTGGAGGTCTTGGGGATGGTGCCGGGGTGGACGAGGACGACGTCGTGCACGGCCAGTCCGTGGGCGTCGCCGATCGCGGCGCGCACCAGATCGGTGATCTTCTCGGCCTCGTCGGCGGCCTCGGGGTCCACCTCGGCCACCAGGACCGGCAGTTCGCCCTCCACCCCGGCGTCGACGGAGAACGCGGCGGTGCAGCCGGGCCGCAGCGCGGGGTGGCACATCTCGGCGGCGAGTTCCAGGTCCTGCGGGTAGTGGTTGCGCCCGTCGACGACCATCAGGTCCTTCAGCCGGCCGGTGACGAACAGCTCGCCGGAGCGCAGGAATCCGAGGTCGCCGGTGCGCAGGAAGCGGCCCTCGTGTCCGGCCAGGGTGGCGCGGAAGGTCTGCCGGGTGGCGAGGGCGTTGCGCCAGTAGCCCTTGGCGACGCTCGCGCCGCTCACCCAGATCTCGCCGACCTCGCCCTCGGGGAGTTCGACGCCCTGCTCGGGGTCGGCGACGACGAGAGTGACGCCGGGTCCTGGCCGTCCGCAGCCGATCGCGGCCGCGTCCGCCGCGCCGGTGTGCGCTCCCGCGTCGGCCGGCTCCAGCAGGACCGGCGGGGTGTCCACCGAGCCGCCGGTGACCATCACGGTGGACTCGGCCAGGCCGTAGCACGGGTAGAAGGCCTCGCGGCGGAAGCCCGCGGGGGCGAACGTGCCGGTGAAGCGGCGCAGGGTGGCGGCGCGGACCGGTTCGGCGCCGTTGAAGGCGACCTTCCAGGAGCTGAGGTCGAGGCTGTCGACGAGTTCGGGGGTGGCGTGCTTGAGGCACAGCTCGTAGGCGAAGTTGGGGCCGCCGCTGGTGTGCGGGCGGAACCGGCTGATCGCGGTCAGCCAGCGCTCGGGCCGCTGGAGGAAGTGCAGCGGTGAGAAGAGCGTGGTGGTCAGGCCGAGGTGGACGGTGTTCAGGACCGGTCCGATCAGGCCCATGTCGTGGTACGTGGGCAGCCAGCTCAGGACCAGTTCACCGTCGTACTCCTCGATGGTCTCCGGGGTGTGGCCCATCCGTTCGGTGATGACCCGTTCGTTGTCGAGCAGGTTCCCGTGGGTCACGACCACGCCCTTGGGGGCGGAGGTGGAACCGGAGGTGTACTGGAGGAAGGCGACCGAGTCGTCGGTGAGGTCCGGTGCACGCCAGCCGTCCGCCGCGTCGTCGGGTATGTCCTCGGTGACAACCCGTATGACGTCGCTCAGTTCGGGCAGGTGACGCATCATCTCGTCGAGTGCGGCGACGACTTCGCGCCCGCCGAGGACGACCGCGGGTTCGGCGTCGGCGATCAGCCGTCGCATCCGGGTCAGGGCACGGTGGTTGTGGGCCCGTCCCTGCGGGGGCACACCCGGTACGGCGATGACACCGGCCGAGAGGCAGCCCAGGTATCCGGAGATGAACTCAAGGCCGGGCGGGTAGAGCAGCAGGGCGCGGGACCCGGCCAGGCCGCGGTCCTGGAGCCAGGCGGCGACGGCCCGGGAGCGACGGGCGAGCCGGGCGTAGGTGATCTCCTCTAATGCTCCGTCACAGTCACCGGTGACGAGGTAGCGGTAGGCGACGCGGTCCGGCTGTTGCGAGGCGTGCGTGGTCAGGACGTCAACCAGGGAAGCCATATGACGAGTTTCACCTGTCCGAATCTGAGAGAAAGGGAACTGGAGTTCGAAATTCAGGTCCCGCTGGTGCGCAGAATCCGCCGACGAACCGGCCCCCTTGCCGGATCGCGCGCACCGAGGACCTCTGCCCGGGAAACCGCGGCACCGCAGCCGCCCACTCCCGGCGTCCCCCGCTCGGCGTGCTACCAACGGGTAGACCATAGCAAGTCCGTTCGGCCGACAGGACGGACTCACGTAAACCCTGGATGTCCGACAAGGGGTCGATGACCAGGACTGATTGCGCATTAAACCGATACCGACCGGTCGGGCAGTGCCCGGCGTCCGGTGTCAGAAGTCCACCGGGTCCCGCACGATCGGGCACGTCATGCAGTGTCCGCCGCCCCTGCCGCGCCCCAGTTCCGCACCGACGATGGTGACCACCTCGATACCGGCCTTGCGCAGCAGCGTGTTGGTCTGGGTGTTGCGGTCGTACGTGAACACCACCCCCGGTTCCAGGGCGACCGCGTTGTTGCCGCTGTCCCACTGCTGACGCTCGGAGGCGTAGGCGTCGCCACCGGTCTCCACGACCCGCAGCTCGGGCAGGCCGAGAGCCTCCGCGACCACGTCCACGAAGGGCGTCGAGCCCTCGTCGGTGATCTCGATGCCGGTGGACGCCTTGTCCGAGGGTCGCAGGGAGAAGGTGTGCACGGCCTCCATGATGGCCGGATACAGCGTCACCAGATCACGGTCGGCGAAGGTGAACACGGTGTCGAGGTGCATCGCGGCGCGCAGTCTCGGCAGGCCGGCGACCACCACCCGCTCGGCGGCGCCCTGTTCGAACAGGGCCGTGGCGACCTGGGACACCGCCTGGCGCGAGGTGCGTTCGCTCATCCCCATCAGCACCACGCCGTTGCCCACCGGCATGATGTCGCCGCCCTCGAACGTCGCCTGCCCCCAGTCGCGTTCGGGGTCGCCCCACCAGACGGTGGACCCCACGTACTCGGGATGGAACAGGTAGATCGCCTTCATCAGCAGGGTCTCGCCGTGCCGGGCCGGCCAGTACAGCGGGTTGAGCGTGAGACCGCCGTACAGCCAGCACGTGGTGTCCCGGGTGTAGAGGGTGTTGGGCAGCGGTGGCATCAGGTACTCGCGCACCCCGGTCGACTCCCGCGCGAGGGCGAGGTAGCCGGTGCGGTACTCCTCCGGCAGATCGGTGGTGGCCAGGCCGCCGACCAGGAAGGCGGCGAGCCCGGACGGGTCGAGGGTCTCCAGGTAGGCGCGGGTTCCCTCGATGAGGCCCAGCCCGACCTCGTTGGCGGTGATCTTCCGATCGAGGAGCCAGTCGCGGGCCTCGGGGATCGCCATGGTCTGCGCGAGCAGGTCGTGCAGCTCCACCACCTCGACACCGCGTTCGCGCATCTTGTCGACGAAGTCCGCATGGTCGCGCTGGGCGTTCTCCACCCACATCACGTCGTCGAAGAGCAGATCGTCGGAGTTGGTGGGGGTGAGCCTGCGGTGGGCGAGTCCGGGGGCGCAGACGAGCACCTTGCGCAGCTTGCCGACCTCGGAGTGGACGCCGTACGCGGGGCGGGTGTCTTGACCGGTCATGGTGCACCTTCCGGGGTCACAGGCTGATCCAACCGAGGGCCAGGGCGACGATCCCGACGACCGCGCCGACCACCGACACGGCGAGGACGACGAGTTCACGGCCCGAGAACAACCGCCGGCCCTGCTCCCTGCGGGCCATCACGAACAGGGCGGTGGCGGGGGCGTAGACGATGAACGAGAACAGCAGGAACCGGGGGCCGGCCGCGTAGAGGAGGAACGCGGTGTAGACGGTGGCCAGCAAGGCGACGAACAGGTCCCGGTGGCCGCGCCCGCCCGCGCCGCGCACCACCGCCGCCGCGCCCGTCCCGTCCGTCGGTCCGCGGCCGGCATCGCCCGCCGGCCCACCGGGTCCGTCCCCTGGCCGCTCGCCGTCGCGGCCACCGGGTCCGGTCGGGGGTCCGGTCCCGCCGCGGGCGCCCGGTCCGCTCGCCGCCGCGGCGAGCGCCCGGTCCCGGCGCCCGGCGAGCGCGACCTGTACCGCGAAGGCGGCGGCCAGCAGGAACGGGATCAGCGTCAGCGCGCTGGTGAGGTCCAGCGCGAAGTCGAACGCGTCGTCCGAGAACAGGGTGACGATCAGGAAGACCTGGCTCAGCAGGGTGGACATCACCAGCGCGGGCACCGGCACGTCGGCCGCGGTGGAGCTTTTCAGGAACCGCGGCATGTCGTCGTCCTTGGCCGCCACGAACAGCACCTCGGCGGCCATCAGGGTCCAGGCGAGATAGGCACCGAGGACGGACACGATCAGCCCGACACTGACGAAGACCTTGCCCCAGGTGCCCACGGCGTACTCCAGGACGCCCGCCATGGAGGGCTGACGGAGCCGGTCGATCTCACCCATCGGCAGCAGGCCGTACGACACGATCGTCACCGACGCGAAGATCGCGAAGACGCTGAGGAAGCCGAGGACGGTGGCACGGCCGACGTCCTCCCGGCGGCGGGCGTGCCGGGAGTAGACGCTGGCGCCCTCGACCCCGAGGAACACGAAGACCGTGATCAGCATGGTGCCCTTGACCTGGTGGAAGAGCGATCCGGCGTAGTCGGCGCCGGCGAAGTTGTCGGCGAAGACCTGCGGGTCGAGGTAGAACAGCGCGAGCAGGACGAAGACGATGATCGGCACGACCTTGGCGACGGTGACGATCCGGTTGACGGCCGCCGCCTCCTTCACCCCTCGTCTGATCAGCAGGAAGAACAGCCACAGGCCCACCGAGGACAGGGCCACGGCGAGCACCGTGTCGCCGTCGCCGAGGGCGGGGACGACGGCACCGGCCGTCGACATGATCAGCACCCAGTACGTCACGTTGCCGACGCAGGCGCTGGCCCAGTAGCCGAACGCCGAGAAGAAGCCCAGGTACTCGCCGAAGCCCGCCTTGGCGTACGCGTACACACCGGCGTCGAGGTCCGGGCGGCGCACCGCGAGCGTCTGGAAGACGAACGCCAGCATCAGCATGCCGGTACCGGCGACGGCCCACGCGATCAGCGCGCCGGCCACGCCCGTGTGCGCGGCGAAGCGGCTCGGAAGGGAGAAGACGCCCGCGCCGACCATGGATCCGACGACCATGGTGGTGAGGGTCGGCAGGCTCAGTTTCGCGACAGCCACGCGAGTGACACTAATAGTGAAATACCGGAAACAACCGAATGAACTGCCCCAAATGCCTGATGGAGGAATCAGTCCTATCGTTCTGGTATGGAGCACGCACTCAGTCCAACGACCCTAGCCGAGCTGCGGCGGCCGCGCCCGTACCCGGCCGTGTCCGTGCTGACCCCCACGCACCGCCGCGAGCCCGACAACGCGCAGGATCCGGTCCGGCTGCGCAATGCGGTGGCCGAGGCCAAGCGGCAACTGGAGTCCGATCCCGCGGTCACCCGGTCGGGACGCAGCGCAGTCGTCGACCAGTTGGACCGCGCGCTGGCCGAGATCGACCTCGCGCACGCCGAGGACGGTCTGGTGATCTTCGCCGCCCCCGGCGAGCATCAGGTGTGGTCGCTGGCCCGTCCGGTTCCGGAGCGGGTCGTACTCTCGGACACCTTCCTGACCCGCAACCTGGTCTCCGCACAGGCCGCCGAACGGCCGTTCTGGGTGCTGTCGGTCTCCGCCGACCGCGTCACGCTCTGGAACGGCGGCGCCGACCGGGTGACCGAGGAGCGCATCGAGGACTTCCCGATGGCCCGGGGGCCCGAGAACTTCGACGCCGAGCGCCAGCAGCGCATCGGCGACCAGCCCAGCACCTTCCGCGACGAGGGGACCCGCCACTTCCTGCGCGAGGCCGACACCGCCATGTCCCGGATCCTGCGTCACAGCCCGCGGGCCCTGTACATCACCGGCGAACCGGCGGCGCTGTCCATGCTGGCCGAGGTGGGCGGGGCCACCAGCAGGAACGCGGTGCACATCCCGCACGGAGGACTCGCGAGCGGCTCCCCGGAAGCGGTGTGGCAGGCCGTACGGCCGGTCATCGCCGCCGAGGCCCGCAGGAACGTGGAGTCGGTCCGCCGGGAGCTCGAATCCGCCCGTGGGCGCAAGGAGTTCGCGGCCGGGGTGGACGAGATCTGGCAGAACGCCCGTCAGGCGCGGATCCGGCTGCTGGCCGTCGAGGAGAACTACCGGATCACGGTCCGCGACGACGGCGACCATCTGATCCCCGCCATGAGCGGCGACCTGGACGCCCGCGAGGACATCGTCGACGAGATCGTCGAACAGTGTCTGGAGACGGGCGCGGACGTCCGCTTCGTCCCGGACGGCATGCTGGGCGACGCCCAGGGCATCGCGGCGGTGCTGCGCTACTGACCGCCCGCGCGGGCGGCCCGCCCGCGCGCTCTCCCGTCCCCTTGACGACCATGAAACGCTGGTCGCCGAGGAC
>NZ_JBEOWS010000231.1:0-15573 GCF_040296125.1 Streptomyces sp. NPDC002265
CGCCGGGGACCTTCGACGCAGGAAGGACAACGGATGACCGACATCGAACGCGTGGGGGTCGTCGGCTGCGGCCTGATGGGGGCCGGCATCGCCGAGGTCTGCGCGCGCGCCGGCCTGCCGGTGACGGTCGTGGAACGCGACGCCGAAGCGGCCCGCGCGGGCCGGCGGCGCATCGGCCGCTCCCTCGACAAGGCCGTCGCGCACGGCAGGCTCACGGCCGAGCGGCGCGAGGCCGCCGCCGTGCTGATCACCGTGGCCGACCAGTTCGAGGCCCTGCACGACCGGGATCTGGTGATCGAGGCGGTGGCGGAGGACGAGCGGCTCAAGCTCGACGTGTTCACCCGGCTCGATACGGTCGTCACCGGCGAACGCGCCGTCCTCGCGACCAACACCTCGTCGATCCCGGTCGTGCAGCTCGCCGCGGCGACGGGCCGGCCCGAGCGGGTCCTCGGCGTCCACTTCTTCAACCCGGTGCCGGTGCTGCGGCTGGTCGAACTCGTCCCGTCGCTGCTCACCTCGGCCGACACCGCGGACCGGGCCGAGGCCTTCGTGACGGGCACGCTCGGCAAGGAGGTCATCCGCACCCGGGACCGGGCGGGCTTCGTGGTGAACGCGCTGCTCGTCCCGTACCTGCTGGCCGCGATCCGCATGGTCGAGTCGGGCGTCGCGAGCGTCGAGGACGTCGACCGCGGCATGGTCCTCGGCTGTGCGCACCCGCTCGGGCCGCTGGCGCTGACAGACCTCATCGGTCTGGACACCACCCGGGCCATCGCCGAGTCGCTCTACGCCGAGTTCCGGGACCCCACGTACTCCCCGCCCCCGCTGCTGTCCCGGATGGTGGAGGCCGGTCTATTGGGCCGCAAGTCGGGCCGCGGCTTCCACACGTACGAGGCGCGATCCGCGCCCGAGGCGGCGGCGCGGGCCGAGCGGACGTGAGGGACAATGGCGGCGGTGTACGACCGCCGGACGAGGGGAGTCGCAGAGTGTCCAGCAAGGTGCGCACGGCGGAGACGCGCGAGCGCATCCTGACCGCGGCGTGCGAGGCCATCGCCGAGATCGGCTTCGAGAAGATCCGCATGCGCATGGTCGCGGAGCAGGCCGGCGTGTCGACCGCGCTGCTGCACTACCACTTCGACACGCGCGAGAAGCTGTTCACGGAAGCGATGGCCCACTCCTTCGCCAGCACGGCCGTGGACGTGGAGCGCGACGCGGAGACGGCACCGGCGGCGGTCGTCCTGGCGCGCATCCTGCGCAGCCTGCTGCCGACCGATCCCGTGTTGCACCAGGACTGGCGGCTGTGGCAGGAGCTGTGGGTCCGGGCGCTGCGCGACGAGTCGACCCGGGTGTTCGCCGTGGACCTGTACGCCGAGCTGCACGCGTGGGTGAGCGGCGCGGTGCGGCGGGGCATCGAGTCGGGTGAGTTCACGCCGACCGACGTGGACGAACTCGCCACGCTCGTACTGTCCCTGAGCGACGGTTACGGCATCCGCCTGATGCTGCGCGATCCCATGGTCACCCTGGAGGGGGCGCTCGCGTCCGTGTGGCGTCACGCCGCCACCTCGCTCGGTCTGCCAGACGCGGTCCCGGCCGGGTGAGCCGCCCGGCCGGGACCGCCCCCCGTCCGCGCCAGGGCCGGACGTAAGGCCGGGTCATGATCTCCATGTGCGACTGGATCGGCTTGTCCCGCTTCTCGTAGTAGTCGAGCGTGACCCCGTTGCCGAGGTCGACGAGCAGGTGCGGCCCGAACAGCGCGCCGCGTCGGCCTCCGCCCTGAGGAACGCGGCGATGAACTCGGCGGACAGGCGCTGGTCGGTGGCGTAGACGGCGGTGTGGTTCAGGAAGGCTGCTGTGCTGGGCAGCTCTGTGGCGTGCGGGTACCGCGGACGGGTCGGCATGGGTGGTGTCTGGGCACAACTGTCGTCGGCGTCCAGGACAGGTCGGACGAACTGGGGTCCGTCTTCAAAGATCACCAGGTGGGGGATCATGGTCGGGTGATACGCCGCCATGAACTCACCGACCTGGAGTGGGAGTTACTTGCTCCGCTCATACCGCGTGCCGCGACGGGACGACCGCGAGTGCCAGACCGGCAGGTCATCAACGGCAACGGTCTACCAGCCACACCCGGCCCTCCCGGACCGCTTCATATTCTTAAGGACGGTCTACACCCGCTTTCGCCGCTATGCGTTCGACGGCGTGTTCACCCAGGCACTCCAGCAGATCCCGGCCGGCGCGGACGCTGTCGGCGACATCGACTGGCTCGTCCAGATCGACTCCACCATCGTCCGCACCCACCAGCACTCGGCCGCCACCGGCCGAAAAGGGGGATCCACCGGCCGGACGAACCGGACGATCACGCCCTCGGCCGATCCCGAGGCGGACCGACCACCAAAATCCACCTCGCCTGCGACGGCCGCGGCAGGCCCCTGGCCGTCCTGCTGACACCCGGCCAACGCCACGACAGCATCTGCGCGCGTCCCCTCCTGGAACGCATTCGCGTCCCGCGCATCAGACTTGGCCGACCCCGTTGCAGACCCGACCAGGTCGTCGCCGACAAGACAGGCCTACAGCTCCCGCGGTTTCCGCGCCTACCTGCGCAAACGCGGAATCGCCTGCACCGTCCCGAAAAAGAACGACTAAAAAGCGTCACCGTCACGACCGTCACCACCGCGGAGGCCGGCCACCCGCATTCGACCAGCAGAACTACCGTCGGCGAAACGTCATCGAGCGCTGCTTCAACCGACTCAAAGGCTTCCGCGGCATCGCCACCAGATACGACTGTGAGGATGGCGGTGCCGTCTCGGCGGTGGCCTGACCCGCGATACGACTGACCGTCTTGTCCTGAGTCTTGATCTGTCGGCCACTGTCCGGGACGGCACTTGCTGCCGCCAGGCCGGCTGGTGTGTCCCGATAGGGGCCTTCGCGACAGGCACCGTCACAGTCCTGACCACCCTGCCGGCCCTGCGACGGCCACTAGCTCCGATTCGATGGCAGGAGACCGATGACCAGTGCCAGCATGGCCCAGCCGATCCGTTTTCACCATGACTGCCATCGTGAGGTCGTCCTGGGTGTCGACACTCACAAGGACGCCCACGTGGCAGCCGTGGTCTCGAGCACGTCCTGCTGACCGGCGGCAACCATATTCCTGGTGCCGGAGCAGGGCTCAGCCCGCGCCTCGCAGCGTTCTGGCGAGCACGGAGCGGTGCGTGGGCTGAGCTTCAAGGTGGCGCTGGCGGCCTTCCTCGGTGAGGACGGCGAGGATCCCGCGACGGTCGGCTTCGCATATCGCGCGCTCGAGGAGGCCGTTGCGTTCCATGCGTGCGATCAGCCGGCTCGCGGCACTCTGGCTCAGGTGCACGACGTCGGTGATGTCCTGTGCGCGGCACTGGCTGTTCTCGGCGCAGGCGAGGGCTTCGAGGGCTTCGAATTCGCTGACCCCGATGCCGTGTCGTGCCTGCAGTTCGCGCTCAAGGGTCTGAAGCACCACGGCATGCCGACTCAGGAGATCGTGCCACTCCTTCACCAGTTGCTCCCCGCCATCCACGTCCATGGGGAGACCATACCACCCACTTGCATTTAATGCGCAAACATTAGATGCGTTTGCATTTCATGCGTCTGCATGCAAGCGTGTCGGCATGAGTCCTTCCGCACCGTCGCCGCTGACCTCGTCCTCGCTCGCATGGAACGCGCGGCTGTGGGCGATCCTGCTCACCGTCTCGATCGTCGGGTTCCTCGACGCCCTGGACGTGAACATGGTGGGTGTCGCCCTGCCCTCGATCCAGGCCGACCTCGGCCTGTCCACCAGCGCACTGCAGTGGATCGTCAGCGGTTACGTCCTCGGCTACGGCGGCTTTCTGCTCCTGGGCGGACGTGCCGCCGACATCCTCGGCCGCCGCCGCGTCTTCCTGACGGCGGTCGCCGTCTTCGCCCTGACCTCGCTGGCCGGCGGCCTGGTCGACGACGGGAACCTCCTGATCGCCGCCCGTCTCCTCAAGGGCGTCTCGGCGGCGTTCACCCTGCCCGCGGCGTTGTCCATCATCACGACCACCTTCGCCGAGGGGCCGGCGCGTAACAAGGCGATCGGGATCTACACCCTCATGGGTGCCAGCGGCTTCTCAAGCGGCCTGGTGCTGTCCGGTGCACTGACCGAGCTCGGCTGGCGCTGGACATTCCTCCTCCCGGTGCCCGTGGCCCTGATCGCCCTGACCGCGGCCATCCGCGTCCTGCCCAAGGACGGCCCACGCACCGTCGGCAGCTACGACCTGCCCGGCGCACTCACCCTGGTCGCCGGAATGCTGATGCTCGTCTACGTCGTCGTCGAAGCACCGCAGAAGGGCTGGACCACGGCGAGCACGCTGGTGCAGTTCGTGCTCGCAGCCGCACTGCTGGCCGCCTTCGTGGTGATCGAGCTCCGCGGCGCGCAGCCGCTGATCCGTCTGGGCATCCTGCGCTCCAGTTCCCTGGTGCGTGCCAACCTGGGCCTGTCAGTATTCTTCGGCGCCTACGTCGGCTTCCAGTTCGTGATGACGCTGTACTTCCAGCAGGTGCTGCAGTGGTCGGCACTGCAGACCGCGTTCGGCTTCCTTCCCGCCGCCGCCATCGTCACCCTCGCCGGGCCGCGCATCCCGCACCTGATCGCACGATTCGGCACCTCGCGCAGCATCATCGCCGGCGTCGTCACGCACGTGGCCGCCTACGCGCTTCTTCTGGCCATCGCCCGAGACCACCCCTACGCCGTCGGCGTGCTGCCCAGCATGCTCCTGCTCAGCATCGGCATGACACTCGCGTTCGCACCCTTCCAGATCGAGGGCACCTCGGGAATCCCCGACCACGAGCAGGGCCTGGCCGGCGGCCTGCTGAACACCTCGATGCAGATCGGCGGGGCGATCGGCCTCGCCATCGTCACCGCGGTCCTCACCGCGGGAAACCACGGCAGGAGCGGGCCGGTCGCGCTGCTCGCCGGTTTCACCCCCGCCATGATCACCGTCACCGTGCTCGCGGCCGTCGGCCTGCTCACCGCCCTGTCCGCAACGTTGGGGCGCCGAAGGGCGACCGCGCAGGCGGACGGGAGCGCCGCTCCGGCGACGCTCGACAAGGTGCCCGAGATCACTGGGTAGCGGCCGATTGGCGTACCTGAGCCACTTCTTCCCTCGTTTCCCAAAGACTTGAAAGGCAGGAGCACTCACATGAGCAAGACCATCCGATTTCACACCACAGGCGGCCCCGAGGTCCTGGCCCTCGACGACATCGAGGTCCGCGAACCCGGACCAGGCGAGATTCGCATCCGCACCAGGGCCCTCGGGCTGAACCGAGCAGATGCCATGCTCCGCACCAACGACCTCGTCGAGCTTCCCTCCGGCATCGGATGGGAGGCCTCCGGTGAGGTCGACTCCATCGGCCCGGACGTCGAAGGCCTCACCCTCGGCGATGCCGTCAGCCTGATCCCCTCCTTCGCGCCGACCACCTACCCCATACACGGCGAACTGGCCATCGCCCCCGCCACCGCCGTGGTCAAGCACCCCGGCACACTGTCCTGGGAGCAGGCCGCGGCCCTGTGGGGCCCATACCTGACCGCCTACGGCGCCCTCATCGAGACCGCGAACCTGAAGGCCGGTGACACGGTGCTCATCCCGGCCGCCTCCAGCAGTGTCGGGCTGGCCGCGATCCAGATCGCCCGCAGCGTGGGAGCCCGGCCCGTGGCACTGACCCGCACCAGCGCCAAGCGCCGGCGGCTCCTGGACGAAGGCGCCGAGGCGGTGATCGTCACGGATGAGGAAGACGTGGTCACCCGCGTGAACGAACTCACCAACGGCCACGGCGCCCGCGTCATCTTCGACCCCGTGGGAGGACCTGCCCTGGCGGGCCTCATCCGCGCCGCTGCGCCCGGCGGAACCGTGATCATCTATGGAGCGCTGAGCACCGAGGCCACGACGGTGCCGGTGATGGGGCTGATTGGCAAGAGCCTGACCATCAGGGGATACAAGGTCTTCGAGCTCACCACCGACGTCGAACGCCGCACAGCCGCCGTGAACCGGATCCTTGACGGCCTTGCCCGCAAGACCCTGCGACCCGTCATCGACACCGTCTTCCCGCTGGAGGACATCGTCGGGGCCCACCGCCGTCTCGACTCCGGCTCCCAGATCGGCAAAATCATCGTGACCGTGACTCCCTGACCCGCGAACCGACCTGGGTCATCGACGCCCTCCATCGGCTTCAGGCGGCCGCCAGCATTCAGGAGGCGCACGGGCTGACCGCTGCACGACGACATCAAAGCCGGGCACGGTCCGGCTGGCTTTGTTCACGTTCAGCGGCAGCGTTTGTCTGCCGGTTTGGGCGTCAGTTGGTGATCACTGGGCCTCGGAATGTTCACGAGAGATGGTTCTGGCTCACTCTCCGTGGAGCTTGCACGCTGAGTGACGATTGTCGGGTGAGTGGGTCCCTGGGGAAGTTGCCCAAAAATGGCCCGTACCGGGTGGGGTGTGGCTGACAGTTCGGCCCGTGGAAGAAGTGGTGCTTCGGCTGGAGGAGCTGCTGTTCCCGTCCATCGCAGACGTTGCGGTGCTATCAGTGGACGTGAGCGACGAGGCGATAAACATCGGGGCCCGAAGTACGGCGGCTGGGGCAGCGTGTCCTGACTGTGGGAGCCGATCGAGTCGAATACACAGCTCCTACCTGCGGTTTCCAGCCGACGTACCCAGTGCGGGACGGCGGGTGGTCCTCTGCCTTCGGGTCCGCAGGTTCTTCTGTCCGGACGGTTCATGCGGACGGCGGACGTTCGCTGAGCAGATGTCAGGGCTGACCCGGAGGCACAGCAGGTGGACCGAGCGGCTGCGTTCGACGCTTGCTGCGGTCGGTCTCGCCCTCGCTGGCCGGGCCGGCGCCCGGATGGCACGGGCCTTCGGGGTGTCCGTCAGCCGCAGCGCGGTGTTGCGGTTGCTCGACGCGTTGTCTGACCCGGAGACGCCGGTACCGCGGGTGGTCGGCGTCGATGAGTACGCCATGCGCAAGGGCCGCGTCTACGGAACGGTTCTGGTCGATGTCGAGACCCGACGGCCGGTTGATCTGTTGCCCGACCGGGAGGCGTCCACCCTGGCCAAGTGGCTGGCGAAGCGCCCCGGAATCGAGGTCGTCTGCCGGGATCGAGCTCCGTTCTTCGCGGAAGGTGCCACAACCGGGGCACCTCAGGCGGTCCAGGTCGCTGACCGGTGGCATCTTTGGCACAACCTCGGCGAGGCCGCTGAACGGTGCGTCGCCGATCACCGAGCTTGCCTACGAGGCAGGGCGCCCGAGCCACCCCGCCCGATTGAGGAGCCCGATGCCCCCACGGACAGTTCTGGCTCGCCGTGGCCCACCGGCCACCGGTTCGCCGACCGGACCCGGGCCAATCATGCGGCCGCCCACGCGCTGCTCGCCTCCGATCACAGCCGCCGCGCGATCCAACGCCAACTCGGCATGACGTACCGCACCGTCAAACTCCTCGCCGACGCCACCGCACCCGAGGATCTCTTCCGCGGCCAATGGCAGGGGCGCCCTTCCGTACTCGATGAGTACAAGCCCTACCTGGATGATCGTTGGAACCAAGGCTGCACCAACGCCTGGAAGGCATGGGAGGAGATCGTGCCGCTCGGCTACAAGGGCAGTTACCAACGAGTTCGCGCCTACTTCCGCACCAAGCGTCTCTCGACAGATCCAGTCACCGCACCGCCGCCTTCACCTCGCACGGTCGCTGGCTGGATCCTCCGCCGTCCCGACACCCTCACCGAGGCTGAACAGCTCCGCCTCAAGGCCGTCCTGGTCCACTGCCCCGAACTGGATGCACTCACCGGACACGTCCGGTCCTTCGCCGAGATCCTCACCGCGCGACAAGGCCAGCGGCTGCGCGAGTGGCTCGACGCCGTCCGCAACGACAACCTGCCCGGCCTCCACACCCTCGCCGCCGGCATCGACCGCGACCGTGACGCTGTCATCGCCGGTCTCCCCCTGCCCTGGAACTCGGGCGTCGTAGAGGGGCACGTCAACCGGATCAAGATGCTCAAACGGCAGATGTTCGGCCGAGCCGGATTCCTGCTCCTCCGAAAGCGAGTACTGCTCTACAGGTGACCGACGCGTCAGGACAGCTGTCCCGCTCGCTCGTACCCCTCATCGATTCGGCGAGGAGCCACGCCGAGAACCAAGTTCTCCATGGCCTGAGGCATCGGTCCGAAGCTGGCAACCCAGCTCGCGACGAGATAGATCACGCCCACTTCATCGATGCCCAGGAAGAACCGGCCGTGGTCCAGCTCGCCGAGCGGGTAAAGATGGCGCCCGATCTCTTCGCCCCACTCCGTGAACCGGTCATCCTCGCCCCAGGCCAGCTCGGGGTCCAGCTCGAACGGCGTGCGTGCACAGCTGATCCCTGGTCCGCTGACGTTCACAGTCAAACCGCCGAACTCTCGCAGGAAGGCTTCCGCAGCGTCGTGCATGGCGAGGCCGACTGCTTCGAACATGGATCGCCAGCGGACCGTGTCCACCCTCCGTCCAGGCGTCCATCCCGACGCCTCCAACACCTCATCTACCTCTGCCGACCAGCTACTCATCTGGGCCCCGAATCCTCAGCTGTGGACGAGCAGTGATCATCTCAGCGACCGACTTCACTGAACAGTGTGTGACCGCCTCACGGACAGCGAGCCAGAACCGGTTGACGTGAACGACGAGACGGTACGCATCGAGGCGCGAAGCGCGGTGGCTGAGGCCGTCTGTCCCGAATGCGGAAGCTGGTCACGGCGGGTTCACAGTTCCTACCTGCGCTTTCCCGCGTATGTGCCCAGCGGTGGCAGACGGGTCGCTCTCTGTTTGTATGTCCGCAGATTCCTCTGTCCGGTCACATCGTGCGGGCAGCGGACCTTCGCCGAACAGCTGCCAGGGCTGACACGTCGGTACGGCCGGCGGACCGAGCAGCTGCGGTCGACGCTGGCCGCGGTCGGGCTCGCGCTCGCCGGCCGTGCCGGTGCCCGCTTGGCGAGCGTGATCGGCGTTTCGGTGAGCCGCAGCACGATGCTGCGGCTGGTCGAAGCGTTGCCTGACCCCGAGGTTCCTGCCCCACGGGTCGTCGGCGTCGATGAGTACGCGACCCGCAAAGGGCGTCACTACGGGACTGTCCTGGTCGACGTCGAAAGCTGGCGTCCAGTCGATTTGCTGCCCGACCGGGAGGCTTCCAGCCTGGCCGCTTGGCTCGTGAAACGGCCCGGGGCGGAGGTGGTCTGCCGCGACCGGGCACCGTTCTTCACCGAAGGCGCCACGACCGGGGCACCACAAGCGGTGCAGGTCGCGGACCGGTGGCACCTTTGGCACAACCTGAGCGAGGCCGCCGAGCGATGCGTCGCAGACCACCGCGGATGCCTGCGGGTCCTGGCGCCGGATCCAGCCCAGCCTGCCCCCGAGCAGAAGAAACTCGAAGACTCCTCCGACTCGCCCTGGCCAAGGGGACACCGCTTCGCTGACCGCACCCGGGACAAGCACGCGGCCGTCCGCGAACTGCTGGCGGCCGGGCTCAGCCGGAGGGCGATCGGCCGCCAGCTCCGCATGACCTCCCGCACCGTCAAGCTCTTCGCCGACGCAGCCACCCCGGAGGACCTCTTCCACGGGCAGTGGCAGGGGCGGCCATCCAAGCTGGACGCGTTCAAGCCCTACCTGGATGACCGCTGGAACCAGGGCTGCACCAACGCCTGGACGGTGTGGGAGGAGATCGTGCCACTCGGCTATCAGGGCAGCTACCAGCGCGTTCGCGCCTACTTCCGGGAGAAGCGGACCTCTCCCAACCCGATCACAGCTCGGCCACCGTCACCCCGCGTCGTCGCCGGCTGGATTCTCCGGCGCCCCGAGACCCTCCCAGAGATCGACCGTTTTCGACTCAAGGCTGTCCTGGTCCACTGCCCCGAACTCGACGCCCTCACCACTCATGTCCGGTCCTTCGCCCAGATGCTCACCGAGCGCCAGGGCGAACGGCTGCCGCAGTGGCTTGATGCCGTCCGGCGCGACGACCTCCCCAGCCTCCACACCCTCGCCGCGGGCATCGAACGTGACCGCGATGCCGTCATCGCCGGACTCACCCTGCCCTGGAACTCCGGCGTCGTCGAGGGACACGTCAACCGGATCAAGATGCTCAAGCGCCAGATGTTCGGCCGGGCCGGCTGCGCTCTCCTGCGGAAGAGGGTTCTTCTGGCCATCTGACCACAGCCACTCGTAGGGTGACGGGGACGAGAGAAGAGCACGATGGATCCCCGCATACCCCGCCTGCGTCGCAAGCTGGCCGCGATCCCTTTCCAACCCCTGCGCAGTCACTCCTTTGGGGAAGAGGAACACAAGTTTCGCCTCGGTCCGAAGCTGGCGGAAGCGCGCGTCGCTGCGTTCGAGGCCGAGCACGACATCGTCCTGCCCGACGCCTATCGGCAGTTCCTCACGCAGATCGGCGGCTCAGGCGCGGCGCCGTTCTACGGCCTCATGCCGCTGGAACGATGTTCCCTGATGGTCATGAATCCGTGCGGAGTACCAGGGACACCCCGCGGCTTCGACGGCAGAGAACCGAAGGCACACGGACGCGATCTTTTCCTCCACATCATCGAGATGGGCTGCACAGACGTATGCCTCATCGCGGTGGCCGGTCCCCTCACCGGCCGCGTCCTCATCGGTAACAGCGACGGGTACTGGGGACCCAATGTCTCCTCCGCCACCGACTTCCTCGACTGGTACGAACGCTGGCTCAACCATATGAGCGCCGGACGCGACAACCGGGCCCTGGAACTCACCTCGCCTCGGCTTCGTGCTCATCCAAACCGCCACCGCCTGGCTCCGAAGATTTGACTCTTCGTAATCACTCCACGGAAAGTGAGCCAGAACCCCAGAATTGATGTCACCGGGTGCGTGATCATCTGTGCCACGCTCGTGAGATGCCCGGCTTCGCCAGTAGGCCAGGTCTGCCCGGGTGGTGAAAGTGTGGGGGTGGTCGGGTCCCAGCACCCGCACTCGATCTTCAAGCAGGTCGGCGAAAGCGGCAGCAGCGCCCGCCGCATCCCCCGCCTCCCCCCGCCAGGAGGCCAGGTTGTGCCGGGTGGTGAGAGTGTCGGGGTGGTCGGCGCCCAGCACCCGCACCCGATCGTTTGGCCGGTGGGGAGAGACCTTCTCTGACGACGTCGTCGCGGCCGCGATGATCGACCGTCTGGTCCACCACGCCGAGGTTCCCACGTTGACCGGCGACTCCTACCGGACTCGCCAACGGCGCGAGCTGCTGGCCAAGGAGAACCGAGCCCACCACGGCTGAACTACCAGCCCATGTCCCGGGCGACCTCGCTCTGAGCAGCGGCGATATCCTCGGCCGTCGCCCCAGTCACATCGGCGTCCGTGGCGAACTCCAGCCGTGACAGCAGATCTGCCAGGGCCTGCTTCTGGGCCGGGTGGGTGACCGGCACCGAGTCGAGGTCCGTGCTCATCAGCCAGTCGAACAACACGATGGCGTCAGCACGCCACAGGCGCACCGACACGGTCGGGAGATCGTCCTCCATACGCCCATGATGCCGGGCAGACAGAGTCCCACGACCCCAGGGGGTCAATTCTGCGGGACTGGTGGGTGTTCGGTTTTGCGAGAGCGTTGACACCCTCGGCCGCAACACCCCGAGGGCCCTGTCGTCACGGGCCGGTCGTCACGGCTTGCTCTGGTCGACGGCACCGACGGCGTGGCCGAGGCCCGTGGGGGCGGAGCGGGGCATACCCGTGCGTGGTCGGTCGGCGCACCCGCCGTCGTAGCTGACTGTCGTCGGCTGAGGTTCAGACAGGGCATGTCGAAGGTGCCGCCGCCAGTCGGGTGCGCCAGGGCTGGGCCGTCCGAGGATCGCCGAGGCCGACCAATGGCGACCGACAGTGAGAGGCGAGCCACAGAGACCAACGGCAGAACCCCAGGTCGGAGGCTCCCGACGGAACGCGTTCCCGCCCAGGGGTAGCCGTCAGGCAAGATGGGGTGTTACTTGTCGAACGAGGGCATGAAACAGCCACTCACCAGCGGTTTTCCCGCTCATCGAGTAGGCAGGCGCAGGTCAGAGGATCGCCGCGTCACTTCTCTCAATTCAGTACAACTGCGGTGTCTCGTGCGGTGCGGGCTGCGAAATGCCGTCGTAGGGCGCCGGTTGCCGGAGGGCGTCGTACGGTGCCGGCTGCGGATGGCCTTCGTGCGGTGTCGGTTGCGCAAAGCCGGGCTCCTGCGGAGGGTGGCCGGTGCGGGACAGCTGAGCGCCCGTGGGTGCCTGCAGACTGCCGTACCGTTCCATGCGTTGCCAGCGCAGGCGTGAGCCTGACACGGCGGTGAAGACGGACTGGATCACCACCAGGTACATCAGTTGCCGGTAGACGAACTGCTGCAGTGGCAGGCTCCACAAGGGGCCCGGGCGTTCTTGATCCAGGCGGAACGCGTACAGGCCCATCATGAGTTGCAGGAGGAGGAAGGCGAGCCACAGCCCGATGATCCGAACCGGGTCGAGGAAGATCAGCCCGTACAAGGCGAAGATGTCGACGACGGGGGCGAGCAGGGGCAGCAGCACCTGGAAGAGGAACAGGTAGACCAGGCCTCGGCGGCCGAGCTTTCCTGCGGCGCCGCGCTGCACCAGGGCGCCGCGGTGCTTCCACATCGCCTGAAGGGTCCCGTAGCACCAGCGGTAGCGCTGCCGCCACAGGGCGTTGAGCGATGCGGGTGCCTCGGTCCATGCCTTGGCGCCCTCCTCGTACACGACGCGCCAGCCGGCGCGGCACAGCGCCATGGTGAGGTCGGTGTCCTCGGCCAGGGTGACGTCACTGACGCCGCCGATGTCCAGCAGCGCCCGGCGGCGGAAGGCGCCGACCGCTCCGGGGACCGTCGGCATGCATTCGGCGAGGTCGAACAGTCGGCGGTCGAGGTTGAACCCGACCACGTACTCGATGTGCTGCCAGCGGCCCAGCAGGCCGCCGCGGTTGACGACCTTGGCGTTGCCCGAGACGGCGCCCACGCGGGGGTCGGCGAAGGGTTGCACGATCGTGTGGACGGTGTCGGGTTCGAAGACCGTGTCGCCGTCGACCATGACCACCAGGTCGAAGGTGGCGGCGGCGAGTCCGGTGTTGAGTGCGGCGGGCTTGCCCGCGTTCTCCTGACGGATCACCCGCACCGGTAGGTGGAGCGATTCCACCAGGTCGGCGGTGCCGTCGGTGGAACCGTCGTCCACCACGATGATCTCGACTGGATGGGTGGAGGCGAGCAGCGATCGCACGGCCGCCTCGATGCCGGCGCTCTCGTTGTACGCGGGGACGATAACGGTGACCGGCTCCGTCACCGCGGGCCCCCAGGACCGGCCTCGGCTCGTCGTCCGCAGGCGCCGGTGCCGCCGGGCGGCGATCAGCACGACCGCTGCGCGCAGCACGCTGATCACTCCGGCTGCGTACATCAAAAGGCCCAGCAGCCACACCGCCCAGTCGCCACCCTGCAGCGCCTTGATCAGGGCCAGTCCTTGCAGATGGTCGCCGAGCCCGGCGGGCTGAACGGGTGCAGCCATGCCCACCGCGTCGGAGACCGTCGCAAACTTGAATCCCTGGGCCTTGAGGCGTGGCAGGAGGGAGGCCAGTGCGGCGACGGTCTGGGACCGGTCACCGCCGGCGTCATGCATGAGCAGGATCTGCCCATCTCGGCCGTGCGGTGTCGCGTTGGCGAGGATGCGGTCCACACCGGGACGCTGCCAGTCCTCGGCGTCCTGGGTGGAGAGCACAGTGACGTAGCCTGCCGCGTCGGCCTGCTTGAGGACGGACCAGTCGGCATTGTCCAGCGCGTTGTTCTCCGATGAGTACGGCGGCCTGAGCAGCGTGCTGGTGACCCCAGCGGCGCCGGCCACCGCCAGCTGCGTCTCGCGGAGCTCCAGGGAACGCTGCCACGGAGCGAGGTGGGCCAGGTCGGGATGGGTGAAGGTGTGGATGCCGATCTGGTGGCCGTCGGCGACGATCCGGCGGACCAGTTCCGGGTGGGCGACGACCTGGGTTCCGACAACGAAGAAGGTCGCCTGCACGTGATTGCGGCGCAACACGTCCAGGATCCGTGGCGTCCAGAGGGGGTCCGGACCGTCGTCGAAGGTCAGCGCGATGGTTTGGGGCTTCACCCGGGCGGTGTGCGCAGAGGTGGCGGCGTTCGCGATCACGGGGCCGCCGTGCACCACCTGGCTGGGCACCGTGTCGTCCCGGCCGCGGGCGCCGGTCACATCGTCCGAGGTGATACGGAACATGTGGTGGGTGTAGCCCTGCAGCAGCAGCGCCGCCGACAGGGTCACCACGAGCACGCTCAGCAGCAGCCAATGAGCGCGCGGGGTGATCTGGCGGATGTGGGTGCTGCGCCGAGGAGTGGCGTTGCGGCGTCGGCGGTTGGTCACGTCAGAGGGCCTTGGTTCACTTCACGGGCTTGTGGGACGTGCCGAGCGCGCGGCCCCTGGAGGTCGGATTGGGAGTGGCGGTGGGGGCAGCGGTCGGCGTCGAGGTCGGGGACGCGATGCCGGTGGCCGAGGTGGGCACGGGTGTGGCCGCAGAGGTGGCAGAGGCTGTCGAGCGATCGGTGGAACCGGAGGTCGTCTGCGCCGCCGTAGGGGTGGAGTTCTTCTGTGCCGCCGTAGAGCTCCCTGCGGAGTGGCCCGTACCAGGGGAGGCATCGGGTGCGGACGTGTGGGGTGTGGACGGGTGCGGGGTGTCCGGCTGCGGCACGAATGGGGCACTCAGGCTGGGGCCGCCCAGCACAGCGCTGATCAGCAGAGCGACATAGCCGGCAGCGGGGATCACCAGCAGCCGTGCGGCGCGCCGCACGCGGCGCTGCCGACGCCCCGAGGAATCGACGAAGACCGGCCGCACCGACTCGCTCTGCGCCGTGTCGGGTCCTGGCGTGAGAGGGTCGGACGGGTCGCGTTCCACAGGCGGCACGGTGAGGACATCGCCATGGGGAAACTCCCCCAGCGTCGTGGCGGGGTCCGGCCCGGCGGCGTAGGGATCCGTCGCGACGACGTAGAGATGCGGCCAGCTGGCGCGGGAGTCCGTCCCCGCATGGGCATCGCTCGTCGGGTGTGTCTCCTGCGCGAGTTGTCCAGGGGCCCAGGGCATTGCAGCCGTGTCCGTGGTGGCGCTGCCGCTGTACCCGTCACCGAAGGCATACGCGGACCCGGCGCCGCCGTACGGATCCTCGCCGTACGCTCTGCCGCTTTCGTCCGTCCACTGCACGAGTCGTGCTCCTTAATTTCCTGGCCGACCGGAACAGTCGCCCGCTTGAACAGAGCAAACTCGGCCGGAAGTGTTACACCTGAGGCTCGCGACACAGAACGAATCAACTGAAAGGGGCAGATCGGTCAACGGCGCAACAGGCAGGACGACGGCATGAGACTTGCCGTCGGCTTCCGGGACACGACTCGCTGCGGCTGCTGTGCCGCGACGCGACGGCGAGCGCGCCCGAACCCTGAGACCGGTGTCCCGGTGAGGTTCGTGATCCGCGTCTGGCAGCCCGCCGTCGCTCCGATGCGCGTGTGGGGCGGCGGGCCCCCGTGCAGTGGGCGGGGGCCC